>NZ_JAYEET010000056.1:0-1800 GCF_034653255.1 Pseudomonas spirodelae
ATGTGTATAAGAGACAGAACCGGCACCGTGCTGGTTGAGGGTCGCGCGATCGGGCAGAAGATCGGTGCGGGTCGCGTACGGGTGATCCATGACGTTTCTGAGATGGACAAGGTCCAGCCAGGCGACGTGTTAGTTTCCGACATGACCGACCCAGACTGGGAGCCGGTGATGAAGCGCGCCAGCGCCATTGTCACCAACCGTGGCGGGCGTACCTGTCACGCTGCGATTATTGCCCGCGAACTGGGTATTCCTGCAGTCGTCGGCTGCGGCAACGCCACCCAGGTGCTGAAAGACGGCATGGGCGTCACCGTATCCTGCGCTGAAGGCGACACCGGCTTTATTTTCGAAGGCGAGCTGGGCTTCGATATTCGTAAGAACTCGGTCGATGCCATGCCTGAACTGCCGTTCAAGATCATGATGAACGTCGGTAATCCGGACCGTGCCTTCGACTTCGCCCAGCTACCCAACGAAGGTGTGGGCCTGGCGCGTCTGGAATTCATCATCAACCGCATGATTGGTGTGCACCCCAAAGCGCTGCTGAACTTTGCCGGCCTGCCGCCGGAGATCAAAGAAAGCGTCGAGAAGCGCATTGCAGGTTACGACGATCCGGTCAATTTCTACGTCGAGAAGCTGGTCGAAGGCATCAGTACTCTGGCTGCAGCGTTCTGGCCGAAGAAAGTTATCGTGCGTCTGTCGGACTTCAAGTCCAACGAATACGCCAACCTGATCGGCGGCAAACTCTACGAGCCGGAAGAAGAGAACCCGATGCTGGGCTTCCGCGGTGCTTCGCGTTATATCAGCGAGTCGTTCCGTGATTGCTTCGAACTCGAATGCCGCGCGTTGAAGAAAGTGCGCAATGAAATGGGCCTGACCAACGTCGAGATCATGGTGCCGTTCGTGCGCACCCTCGGTGAGGCCAGCCAAGTGGTTGATCTGCTGGCTGCCAACGGTCTGGCCCGTGGTCAGGATGGCTTGAAGGTCATCATGATGTGCGAACTGCCGTCCAACGCGATTCTGGCTGAAGAGTTCCTTGAGTTCTTCGATGGTTTCTCCATTGGCTCCAACGACCTGACCCAGCTCACGCTGGGCCTGGACCGCGATTCGGGTATCGTCGCGCACCTGTTCGATGAGCGTAACCCGGCCGTGAAGAAACTGCTGAGCAATGCCATCCAGGCCTGTAACAAGGCCGGCAAGTACATCGGCATCTGTGGTCAGGGTCCTTCGGACCACCCAGATCTGGCGCGCTGGCTGATGGAGCAGGGCATCGAAAGCGTATCGTTGAACCCGGATTCGGTGCTCGATACCTGGTTCTTCCTGGCCGAAGGTCAGCAATCGGCCTGATGGCGCGTTAACGTTATATTCAAGGGCGGGTTGATCCCGCCCTTTTTTGTGGTGCGCCAGGCATGGCGCGTAGCGCCGTGACTGGCGCTGTCGGGTTCACTGTGGTGGTGAGCCTGGCGACTTGGAGGTGAAAGTCCTCTACACACCCGGCAAGGGGAAGTGTTAGCTGAAGGCAAGGGTGTCGCGGGCGACTGCGAATCTGAAGGAAGCCCGAGGCAAAATGCTGGCCTGACGAACAGGAAGCGGATGAGGCGGCGCAGCGGGGTGAGGTGGCCATAATCGCCAAAGCCCGATACTTGCACGGAACGCTGCGACGTAGATCCGACAGGCATAAGCAGGAAGGTCGCGCGAATTACCCTGGGAGATCTGTACGCTTGCCATTGTGCTACCGATTGTCGAGAGGCGACGGGATGGGCGTGCAGAAGTCAGCCGAGGCCGTAGTAAGTGGCGGTCAACCAC
>NZ_JAYEET010000057.1:0-150637 GCF_034653255.1 Pseudomonas spirodelae
CAACTGGTGACACTGTTCGCGCTGTCGAATCTGTGGATGGCGCGCAGACATTTACTGACGAATGCGGGAGAGGTGCGCCTGTAATGCGGGGAATGGCTGCCGCGAGGTGCTTGCGGCGGCTAAAAACACAGAAATAAGCGGGTGATCTGATCGCTTTTGATCGATTTGCCGCTTTCAAAATCGGCGGAGGCTGAAGTTAGCCAGAAATACATGACTACTTCAGACCATCCTTAGGTTGTTCGCGCAGCCATGCCTGGTGACAAGCTTTGCAATACAACCTATTAAATCCTCTATTCCAGGCAAGCACAGTTCTCTCGTCGTGACTGGAGACTGCACGGCATTTTGAACATGAAAATAATTTGTTTTCAGGCTGTTTCTTTCTATTTAATGAGAAAAATAAAACTACTAAAAATATTGTGCCAGGCACTAAGGAAGACTCTGGCGCACCTGTTCTTATGAATAGGCCTAGTGAGACGACAAGAAGTGCAACCAAAATAAAGTAGGCAAAATAATCTAGCGCATCCTTCGTAACGGGTTTCGTAACTATTCTTTTAGAAGTGCTTGGGTTTGCAAGTGATACACCTTCAAGTAGCACATGGGTTGCTTTGAGGCGACCTTGGGAGTCTTTGGCTGCTTCAAAAATAACCACATCACCAACTTCAGGTTTGCGCGCTGCCTTTTTGACACTTGAAATGTGGAAGAAAACTTGTTCGCTTTTACCTTCAGGAGTGATGAAGCCGAAGCCTTTGTCATCTTTCCATGAAACTATTTTCCCTTTCATTCTTGTGGTGCTCTCGTTTTTGATGGTGTTCTTAAAGTTTACTAATAGTCTTTTTTAGAGCGTCCCAGTGAGCGAAGCGAACGATTTGAAACATTTGTTATGCTTTTACTTCCCAGCGCTTACCTGTTTGGTCTATGACAAATGCCTTTGATACAGCGTATGGTTCTTCTCCGCGATTAAGAAAAATATTAAAATTTCGCTCTGACTTTGGCGGCAAAGCTTCGATATTTGAAGTCGAAGATTCTTCCATGTATTGCCCCTTAACTACATGTGCAGTTCGCTCTGTACCGGACTGAGTTACAATACCGACTTTAGCCAATGGGGCATTGATGCTGCCACTGTTTCTAACAGTCACGGTATAAAACTCAACCATGCTAGGCCCATGCCATGCTTCTTTGTTTTTGGTTTCCTCTAGAGTGCGAAGATTTTCTACTTGCTGATGGTGTGCAGCACAGGACAAAACTAAACTAATGTGTTCTTTTTTGCGGCTATGCCGATATGAAAGATAGTTGATGAGTAGAGCAAACGAGCCAGTAACAGCACCAAGTAACGCAAGCCAGTTCTGAGTGAGCCAACTTTCCACTTTACCTCCGAATGCCTAACTATTAATTAAGCGACATGCTGTCGCATAACGTCGAAAAGAGCGTCGTATAGCGCTCCCTATTTATCTGTAAATACTGCGCAGACTAACTATTTAGTCTGCACGCACGAGATTGCGATGGGTAAACGCGACATGAGTTACATGCACATTACTGGTGCGCAAGGCGTTGTGTCCACGGGTGGTGGTGCTGTGGTGGCGGGACGGCGTGCCGATATGTGCTTGACCTTGCCACAATGGCAAGGCTGAAGGTGAGGGTGAGTCAACAACCACTGCCCTTTAAGGAGCACGCGATGATTACTTTCGACGTACAAGGCATGACCTGCGGACATTGCATAAAGGCGATTACCCAAGCAGTGCTGGCCGTGGATGCAGCTGCCAAGGTGCAGGTCGACCTGCCGTCACAGCGGGTACAAATTGAGTCGGTTGCCGGCGAGGCGGAACTCAGCCAGGCCATTGTGCAGGCGGGCTATAGCCCGGTTTTATTGACTGGCGAGCCGGCCATCAGTACGCCGGCCAAGAAGGCCGGTGGCTGCTGCTGTAGCTGAGCCGGGGCAACGCCGTGCATTGATATTGATCAATACGCGCCGATGACACAGACGTAGATTTACGACCTAATCATTGGAGGTTCGCATGAACACTAAACAGCTTATCGCCACCCTGGCATTCACCTTTGTGGCCGGTGCGCAGGCCGCGACGCCTGCTATGCCGGGCCAGCAGGCGGCTGATGGCGCTGCTGCAGTTGTGGCGCCACAGTTCGACGCTGGTAAATTCGATCAGCACATCAAGGCGATGCAGGCCATACACCAACAATTTATGGCAGCCCGTACACCTGAAGAACGTGATGCGTTACGTCAAACCGGCATGGCTGCCATGCAGGATGGCATGACGATGATGAAGCAGATGCCTATGGGGGGCGACATGCCTATGGGCAAGCATATGGGTGGCATGGGCATGGCCAACGGTATGCCGATGGACTGCGCCGGCGCGGACCGGCGCACGGAGATGATGGACATGATGATGAAGCTGATGAATGACCAGCAGCTGCCGGCCAAGCAGTAAGGCCGAGCACTCAAGCATATGACTGGGCGAGGAGTGCCCAGTCAGGGGCAGGGCGGGCGAGGCTGAGCTAGAGGCCCTTGCCCAACATCTGCCCGTTGATGGTTTTGCCGTATAAGTTGACGCCGTCATTGGCGTGGTACTTGTCGCGGGTTTTCTCGACTGAACCATCGATCAAACGCGGGTCTTGCGGGCGTTCGTGGCTGTTCATAAAGGCGGCCACATGCCAGGCATCCTCATCGGACAAGGTGCCGCCTTTGCCCAGCGGCATGTTCTCTTTGATGAACGCTGCGGCGGTGTTGATCCGGTGCATACCGGCGCCCCAGTTGAACGAGTCTGCCCCCCACAGTGGGGGGAGCACGTAATCCTCGCCGGCTTTCTGCCCCTCGCCATTCTTGCCGTGACATACCGCGCACTGTGCTGCGTAAACCTTCTCGCCTTGGGCAAGGTCGAATCCGCCCTTGGGCTCTGGCACTGATGGATAGGCGCGGCCTGGCAGCTCTTGCCCGGTGGGTGCGCCGGTTGCAAGCCAATAGGAGTAGGCGGTGAGCGCGGCGATCACCGGGCCGTTGGCTTCAGGGGCTTTGCCGTTCATGCTGAATTGAAAGCAGCCCTGTAAACGCTCGGTGTAGCTGTTGACCTTGTCGTTTTTCTTACGGTACGCCGGGTACATGGTGTACGCCGCCCAAAGCGGCGCAGAGTTGGCTTTGCGGCCCTGCTCCAGGTGGCAGTTGGTGCAGGCCAAGCTATTACCTACATAGTCTGGCGCGTGTGTTTTAGTGTCGACGAAGATGGCGCGGCCTTGCTGTACCAGCTTGCCAAAGGCGTTATCTTCAAGCTGGCTTTCCAGCGGTGGCTGGAAGGCCGCGTTGCTGGCAGGAACCGCTGCGGCGGTGGTGATTTGTGATTGATCATCCATGGCGATGTCCGCTGCATGCGCTGGGGTGGCCAGTGCGATTAGCAACAAGGCGCTTGTGGGGGCGTTCATTGGCCGGCTCCTGTTTCGGTCAGGGTGGCGAAGTACTGCGACACGGCATTGACCTCGTCTTGGCTGAGGCTGCGGGCGATGTGCCCCATCAGGTCGTTGGGGTCATTCTTGCGAGTGCCTTGCTGCCAAGCGACGAGCTGCGCAGACAGGTACTGGGCGGACTGCCCGACAAGGGGCGGAAAGGTCTCGCCAACGCCTACACCGCTTGGCCCGTGGCAAGACACGCACTCAGGAATATTGCGCTCCCAGGCACCACGCAATGCAAGCACGGCGCCTAACTCTGCCGCCGGCGCGGCGCGGCTAATGCGCTCGACCTGTGGTGACGGCTTGTTGGCGAGCAGCGCCGTTACCGCGTCTGCTTCTTCGGCAGTCAAGGCGGCTGCTATCGGTTGCATGATCGGGTTGGCGCGTGCGCCGGAAGCAAAATCAGCCAGCTGTTTTTTCAGATAACCGGCGGACAGGCCAGCCAGCCGCGGGAACCCGGCAGCGGCCAGGCCTTCACCCTCGGCACCATGGCAGGTGACGCAGGCCATCGCCGCCGGGTTGCTACCGCCTTTGCTATAGACAGTGGCCGCATCGGCTGCGTGGGTAGGCAGCGCTAGCGCCAGAAGCAGCCCGGCAAAGGGCCAGTGAGCGAGGTTCATGTAGCCTCCACATGATATTCAGGTAACGGCACTGGGCTGCTTGGTCGTGGATTAACACTTCGCGCAGAGCGCCCGATAAGTGATTTCAGCGGCTTGGTGCTCGAACACCTTGCGATTGCTGCAGGGCGCTCACTCAAGCAAGCGGCGTCCGGGTTGCTTTAGGCCGTGTATTTACCTTAGACGAGATGCAGCGCCCGACTTAAGTTTGCGGGCGCCGTGTGTCGTGTCAGCAACAGCCGAGCATTGACCGTTCCTGTCACGTAGCCTCGCACAAGTGGGTCATGGGCCTGCTGCGTATTATTTGTCGCAGCGTTAACGGCAAACGCATAGGCGATATATGCGGGCGTCGGCTTGCGCTGTGATCAGCAGATCCGGACGAGAGGCGGGGGGATGTATGGCGGCGGATGTGGGGTTGCAGAATTCGGCGGCAAGATGGTGCTCGCTTATCGCCGCGAGCAAGTAGCTGTTTTGCGCCAGAGTGTTCTGGCATCTGCCTCGGTTGGTAGGCGTTGCGCCTGGTCTACAGCCGCTGCAGGCAGCGGCTATTTCAACCATTAGGGCGATACAGTATTGCTTCAGCCGTTGCTCTGATCGGTGTTCACGGACGCGTCAGCCTGTTCCTGCTTGGCGGCCTGGAACGCTTGCAGCGATGCTTCGCGGGCTTGTTCCATACGTGCGAAGGTGCGATCAGAGCCGCCTTCGGCCATGGCCAGGCTGGAGACACTTAGAGCAGCCAGTACGAGAAGGGTGTTCAGCGATTTCATTTAGGTATTCCTCATTGTTTCGGTAAGCCCCTGCTAACAGCGGGCGTTGAGTGTTGCGTTCGAAACAAGATTAACCAGGGCACCCCGTCAGTAAGCTGAAGCTGGGGTTACATTTTCGTAATCCTGCGCATGCTTGCTGAGTGCGCTCATGCAGGGGGCATTTGTCGGGTATGTATGGGCTTAGCTCGGCCAGCGTCACGGCACGCGGCCTGATAAAGACCGGGCTAATGGCGGCAGTCAGGCAGCGTTCGCGTTATCCTGAGCGGCCTTTCTTGTGTTGAAGCCTGGCCATGCTGGTTATTTCCAACAGCGTTCATCTCCCCGATGACGAAATCGAACTGACGGCCATCCGTGCCCAGGGCGCGGGCGGGCAGAACGTCAATAAGGTCTCCAGCGCGATGCATTTGCGCTTCGACAGCCAGGCGTCATCCTTACCGCCGTTCTACAAGGAGCGTTTGCTGACGCTGCGCGACAGCCGTATCACCGCCGAGGGTGTGGTGATCATCAAAGCCCAGCAGTACCGCACCCAGGAGCAGAACCGCGCCGATGCCCTGGAACGCCTCGCCGAGCTGATCCGTAACGCCGGCAAAACCGAGAAAGTCCGCCGCCCGACCAAGCCTACCCTGGGCTCGAAAAAGCGCCGCCTGGAAGGTAAAACCAAGCACGGGGCGATCAAGGCTGGTAGAGGGAAAGTCGATTTCTAAACGTTGCGCCTGAGCGGCAGGGCTTTCGTTGCATGGCACGCGGCATTGCATCTTCGGCACTGCCAGGGCCTTTGCAAGGCGAACCTCGCTGGCCGGGTGGGGTCTGCTTTAAAGGGTGGACGCTGCTGTACCTGGGCTAATCTACCTGTGACCGATGCATAACGACTGTTAACGCAAAGGAGTAAGCAGATGAAAATTCATGCCTATTTAACCTTCGATGGCCAATGCGAGGCGGCGTTTAAATTCTATGCCGATTGCCTGAACGGAAGCCTGGAGTTGATGCGTTTCGGTGAGGGCCCGGAGGCAGGCAGTGTTCCAGCGCAATTCCACGATCGGGTCATGCATGTGAGCCTCGCCGTGGGTGATCAGCTGCTGATGGCGTCCGACACCTGCCCAGGCATGGGCACGCCGTATGAGGGCATCAAGGGCTGTTCGATTTCTCTGCAGGTGGAGAACGTGCCCGAGGCCGAGCGCCTGTACGAAGCGCTGTCTGCCCAGGGCTCGGTGCAGATGGAGCTGCAGCCAACGTTTTGGGCCACGCGGTTTGCCCTGTTCACGGACCGCTTTGGCGTGTCTTGGATGATCAATTGCAACATTGATGCGCAGATGGGCTAAGCCACTAAGCCAATACGCAACAGCCCGGCCATGGGCCGGGCTGTTTGCATACAGGCTCAGTTCAAACGACTAAGCCCAGTGCGCGGTCGAGCTTTTCTTCCGGGTCGCTGACGGCCGCAAGGAACTCATCGCCCCAGCGGCGGATATCGTTATAGCTGACGATATCGAACAGTTCACGCAGGCGATCCTGGGCTTCCGCCTTGGGCATGTTGAGTGCCACATAGCAGGTTTGCACCATATCCATGGGGTCGTGCGGGTTGGTCAGTAGCGCGCCTTTGAGCTCAGCGGCCGCGCCGGCAAACTCCGACAGTACCAGTACGCCACGCCCACCGAGCAAGCCTTGGGCGGCGACGAATTCCTTGGCCACCAGGTTAAGGCCGTCGCGCAGTGGGGTAATCCACATCACATCGGCCATGGCATACCAGGCGCTGACTTCTTCGAATGGCAGGCTGCGGAAGAAGAACTGCAGCGGCGTCCAGCCGATGCGCGCGAAGCGGCCGTTAATCCGGCCCACGGCTTGCTCGATTTGTCCTTGCAGTTCGTCGTAGATGGTCATTTCTTTGGCCGCCGGGACGCAGACCGTGACCAGGGTGACTTTGCCCAGCAGCTCCGGGTTTTCTTCCAGCAAGCGCTCGTAGGCGTTGAGTTTTTCCAGGATGCCTTTGGTGTAGTCGAGGCGCTCGACCGAGAGAATCAGTTTGACTCCGCTCAGCTCGGTACGCAGGCGCTCCATCATGTCCTTGATCTTAGGTGACTCCAGGGCGCTGCTGACCCGGTTGATGTCCAAGCCCACCGGGTGCGCGCCGAGTTTGACCACCCGCGTACCGGTGTCCACGGCCGTGGTCATGCGCTCCAGGCCCACGGCGCAGCCATAGGTGATAAAGCGCGGGGCGCAGTTCTGCCGGCTGATGGTTTGCAGCGGCATCACGCCGCGCGCGGCATCGACGAAGTTCTCCACCTGACGCGGGATGTGGAAGCCGATGTAGTCGCACTGCAGCAGGCTGCCAATGATCTGCCGGCGCCACGGCAGCACGTTGAACACATCGGCCGAAGGGAAGTAAGTGTGGTGGAAAAAGGCGATGCGCAGGTCGGGACGCAGTTCGCGCAAGTAGCCCGGCACCATCCACAGGTTGTAATCATGCAGCCACACGGTAGCGCCTTCGGCAGCTTCCAGCGCGGTGCGTTCGGCAAAGGCGCGGTTGACCTTGAGGAATACTTGCCAGTCGTCTTCGCGGAACTGTGCACGCTCCCAGAAAGTGTGCAGGGTTGGCCAGAAGGCCTCTTTGGAGAAGCGTTTGTAGAAGATGTCGACTTCTTCTTTGCTCAACGCCACCCGTGCAGCGGTCAGCGTGGGGTAGCGTTCGGCATCCACGGTGGTGTGGCTTTCAAAGGTTTCGCCGCCGGCAGCGTCATGTTCGGCCCAGGCCACCCAAGAGCCCGCACGGCCATCGCCGAAAAAACTCAGCAGGGTTGGGATAATGCCGTTGGGTGAGGTCGGGCGGCGGCGTTGCAACTTGCCATCCTTGCCGCGGTACTCCTCATAGGGCAGGCGGTGGTAAACCATCACCAGATCCGCTTTGCCGGGTTCAGCGACTTGTTTGCCCTCGGCGGCGATGCCTTGTTTACCGAGAAAGCCAAAATGCACAAAGGCTTCGAGGATGCCACCGCAACCGGCGCGCTCGGCATGCAGCACGCGTGAGTACTGACGCGTGGCTTGCAGCAAGCCGTCTTCGGATTCGCCAACGCATACGCCCTTGAACTGCCCGCTGAGCATGCTCAGGTCGTTCAAGGTGTCGCCGGCGGTCAGCACCTGGTCATGGTCCAGTTCCAACCAGTCGATCAGTGCTTGCAGGCTGCTGCCCTTGTTGACGCCTTTGGGCAGGAAGTCCAGATAACGCTCGGCGGAATACAGCAGGTCGCAGCCCAGGCTTTCGGCGATTTTCAGCAGTTCCGGGTTGCCGGCTTCTTCAGGGCTGCAGAAGTAGGAGCAGCGGCGCACTTGCGGCACGTCCTGGCGCTCTAGGGCCAGGTGTTCGATGGCGCTGGCGACCTGGCTGTCGCCGGGCCAGAGCGCATCTACCGCGCTTTGCAAGGGTTGGATTGGCTGCAAGGTGTCGCCATGCACCAGGCTGGCGCCGACATCGGAGATGATGAAGTCAGGTTGCGGCAAGGTGGGGTCAGCCAGCAGGGGCAAAACCGATTCCAGGCTGCGCCCGGTGACATAGGCCAGACGAATTTCTGGGTGGGCGGCAATGGTCTGATAGAGGCTCAGACGATCCTTGGGATCGCCGCCGAGAAAGGTTCCATCGAGATCGGTGGCAAGTAACATGCGCTGTCTTCCTGTCCAGTTAAGTGGGTGCAGTGACGCGCCGACATAGGCCGACGAGCTGTGTGGGGCGAATGCGCAATGCTGCGTTCGCCTCTTCTTTTTATCCCGGCGTCTGCGGCGCCGGGTTATGCGGTTCCTCGTTAGAGTCTGTGGCATCTGTTGCTGGTGCGTCGGGCATTAGCTCAAGCACCGTATGACTGGTCCGTAGCATAGGCATGAAGTGCCCAGCGGGTGCGCTGACCAGATCGCTGACATGGCGCAGGCGGTACAGCGTGTAAGCCGCGAGCAGGCCGAGGGTTACCGCGAAATACAGCGGCAGCGCCTTGGCGCCCAGATGCTGCATCAACAGGCCCGCAAGCAGCGGCCCGCAGACCGAACCGATGCCGTTAACCATTAGCAAACTGCTGGAACCGGCGAGAACTTCATCGCTGTGCAACTGGTCGATCAGTTGCGCCACGGCAATCGGGTAGATGGCAAAGGTCAGCCCGCCCCAGATAAACATCAGCCCGAGCAGCAATGAACCTGCCGGCAACAGGCTCATCAGCAGGGCCACCACGACTGACAGCGTGACGACCCAGAGCAACACCACGCGGCGGTCGTGTTTGTCGGAGTAGATGCCAATGGGCCATTGCAGCAGTGCGCCGCCGAGAATGCTGCTACTCATCAGCAGGCCCACGCCTGTCGCATCAAAGCCATTCAAGCTGGCATACACCGGTGCCATGCCCCAGAACGCACCCAGCGCTAAGCCGGATAAGCCTGCTGCGGCGATGGCCAGCGGTGCAATGCCGACAATCTGGCGCAGGTTGGTGTGCAGGGTCTCGGGTACGCTGGGCTGGATTTGGCGGGTCAGGGTAATGGGCATCAAGGCCGCGCTGATCAGCATGGCAGCCAGCACGAACAGCACGAAGTCAGTTGGCGATGCTAGGTTCAGCAACTGCTGCGCGGCGGCGAGTGCGCCGAGGTTGACCGCCATGTACACCGCGAACACTTGGCCACGCTTGTCGTTCGGCACCTGGGCGTTAAGCCAGCTCTCGATCACCATGTACAGGCTGACCAGCGCCAGGCCGTAAAGCACGCGTAAACCCAGCCAAACCCAGGGGTCGACGATCAGTACATGCAGCAGGGCGGTGATGGCAGCCAGTGCGGCGCAAAAGGCAAACGCACGGATATGCCCAACGCGGCGAACCAGCGGAATCGCTAGCCAGGTGCCAAGGAGAAAACCGACAAAGTACCCAGACATAATCAGCCCGAGCATCGAGGTGGAGTAGCCTTCGGCGACGCCACGCAGGGTCAGTAGAGTGTTAAGCAGGCCATTGCCGAGGAGGAGTAATGCCACCCCCCCCAGCAACGAGCTGATTGGGGCAATTAAGGACCACATAGCGACCTACCCTAAGCAAAACAGCCACGCATGGCAAATCACAGGCGGCGTTTAGGAAGGTGTACTTGGTTTTTAAGTTATTGTTTTAATTGATTTTATTTTCGTATATGAGCGTGCTAATTATTTTTCAGCGGCGGTTTTCCTAGGTACTGCCAGCAACGCAACAGGTTCTTGGAGGTCGTTGTTCTGGTTAATGCGTTCGATCAACTGGTTAATGGCCTCACGCTCACGGCTGTTATGCAGGCAGTGGTCCGCGGTTTCTTGGACGCTGTGAACATGCTTGAGTAAATCTGTTTTTTGCTGCGCGCGTAGGGGATGGTAAAGCAGGTTTTTGTAAGCCTGTAGCAACCCGAACAGCACACTGGCATCTGCCCGGCCGTAGTTACGAATAGGGCCAAAAACCAGCAGCAGCAATTCATCCAGCGACAATTCGTAATGGAACAGGCGCGGCGGCTCATCATCCAGCAGCGCGAAATCCAAGTCGGGTAAAGCCAAGCGTTTGCTCAATAACACGCTGAGTAAATCGATGGCGGTGAGCGCGGTACCTGGGTCGTTGATCCCTGGACTGAGTGCCTTGACGGCGATTTCAGAGATTTGCGTGCAGCCAAACAGGTAATGGGCGTGGGCGTACTCTTCGATAAAAAAGTCGAAGCAGTCGAGCAGGGCGCTGGATATGTCCTCATCCACTTGCCGATCCAACTTGAATAGTGGGCGACCACTCGTCACGAAGAAACCATGGTGGATCATTACCGTCATGCGCAGGTCGTGTTCAATCAATAGGGTGTTGATTGCGTTGATATTGAGTTCTTTGAAGTACCCATTGCGCTGGGCGCGAACCTGTTGCCATTGCTGGTCATCGGGCCAGCTGGGGATTGTATCGACGCTGGCCAATTTGGCTTCGCGTGCGGCGAGCTTCTTCAGGGTGGTCTGGTAGAGGTTGTTGAGGATGTATTCGACTTGAATCGAGCGGGAAATCGAGTGGATAAAGTGAACAAACAGGCCAAGGCAGGCGATGCCCATGCCCAGTGCTATCAGCACCCCAAGGCTGGGCACCTGGCTGGAGTTACCTTGCTCGATGCTGGTGATCAGTAACAGCGAATAGAGAATGGTGCCGAGATAGAAACCCAGAGTTTTCTGGTGCCCCTTGTCACTGATTAGGCCCGGTAGCACACGGGGTGAGAGGGCGGCGGATGCGTTATTCAGCACCACCATAACCATGGAGAAGCTAAAAACGGTCAACGACAGGATGCCCCCTACCAGGGTGCTGAGTATCAAACGGGCATTTTCGGCGTTGCGCACCAGGCCCACATCGACGTTGCGCTTGAGAGACATCAGCCAGGGCTGATACTCGATACTCATGACTAGCAGGCACAGGCCAAAAAAGCCCACGGCGATCAGCGTTGGATAGAGTGCCAGGCTGTGCAGGGTGCGTTGGTACACGCGAAACACGATATTAGAAAGGCGGGACACAGGCATCTCGAGATGATGGGTGTGCCCCGACTATAGCAAGCCTGGGTTTGTGTGCAGTGGCTTGAGGCCGAGCGCTTTGGTTAAGGCGCTCGGTGGCGCTTTAGTCCAGGCATACGCGGGCGATGGCATTGGCCAACTGGTCGAGGCGATTGGCATCCAACCCCGCCATATTGGCCCGGCCGCTGCCGACCATGTACACACTGAATTCATCACGTAGGCGCTGCACCTGCTGGGCGCTAAGGCCAGTGTAGGAGAACATCCCGCGTTGTTGGTTGATGTGCGCGAAGCGCTCGGCCAGCCCATGGGCTTGTAATGCTTCAACCAGGCCCGCGCGCAGGCTGACAATCCGCTGCCGCATGCTGTCCAGTTCGTCCATCCACAGCGTATGCAGCTCGCTGTCGGCGAGAATGTTGGCGACCACGGCCGCGCCATGGGCGGGCGGCGTAGACCACAGGTTGCGCGCCAGAAACGCCAGTTGGCTGCGCACATCCTGCAGTTTTACCGGCGTTTCGGCGCAGACGATCAACGCGCCCGTGCGTTCGCGGTACAGGCCGAAGTTTTTCGAGCAAGAACTGGTGATTAACAGCTCAGGCAACTCAGCCGCAAACAGGCGCACAGCGAAGGCATCCTGCTCCAGGCCGTCGCCAAAGCCCTGGTAGGCGAAATCGATTAATGGCAACAGCTCGCGCGCCTTGACCACCGCCAGCACGCGCATCCAGTCGTCTGCTGTGAGGTCGAACCCGGTGGGGTTGTGGCAACAGGCATGCAGCAGCACCACATCGCCTTTCGGTACATGGCTGAGGGCGGCGAGCATGGCCTCGACATTCAGCTGGTTGTCCGCGCCCACATAGGGGTAATGGCCGACGCGTAAACCGGCGGCAGCAAAAATGCTTTCGTGGATCGGCCAGGTCGGGTCGCTCAGCCAGATGCCGCGGCCCGGCAGGCAGTGAGCAATAAACTCCGCGCTCAGGCGCAGCGCGCCAGTGCCGCCAGGGGTTTGCGTGGCCGCTGCACGGTCTTCCAGTAAGGGATTGTCTGCACCCAGCACCAGCTGGCTCAGCAGCCTGCCGAACAGTGCGTCGCCATGACCGCCGATGTAGCTTTTAGTGGCTTCGCTTTGTTGCAGCGTTAGCTCTGCCAGCTTGACCGCCTGAGGTATGGGCGTCAGGCCATGGGCATCCTTGTAGACACCCACACCCAGGTCGAGCTTGGCGGGGTTGCGGTCGGCGCGGTAGGCGTCCATCAGGCCGAGAATGGGGTCCCCCGGCACTCGGGCAATGTGCTGGAAATGGCTCACTTGCGGCCCTCGGCACTGGCGGCCAGCACATCAGTGCGCGCGGCCATAATAAAGTCGTTGCGGTGCAGGCCACGCATTTCATGGCTCCACCAGGTCACGGTGACTTTGCCCCATTCGGTGAGCAGCGCCGGGTGGTGGCCGACTTCTTCAGCAATGGCCCCTACGGCGTTGGTAAAGGCCAGGGCATGACGGAAGTTCTTGAATAGGTAAACCCGCTCCAACTCCATGTGGTCGTCGCGTACTTCGATGTTCCAATCGGGGATCTCACGGATCAGTTCGGCCAATTCGTCATCGCTGACCTTCGGCGCATCGGCACGGCAGGCTTCGCATTGGGCTTGGGCAAGGGACATGAGGTTTCTCCTGGGGCAAAGGTGGGCCGTAGGATGGGGGGGCGGCGGTCTGTTGAGCATCGCTCGACCTGCGCGGCCCGACCCATCCTACAAAGGTTAGGCAGCTCTTGGCGCAAATTTTGGGGCGTGCAAGCCCTGGCGCATGGCCTGCCGGACCATGCTCATGATGTCTTCATGGGCCAGTTCGAACAGGCGCTTGAGCTCCGGCAGGACGAAGTACACAGGCTGCAGAATGTCGATGCGATAAGGCGTGCGCATCGCCTCGATGGGGTCAAAGGCCTGTTGCTCAGGTTTATTGGACAAGCAATACACGGTTTCTTTCGGAGAGGAGAGAATACCGCCGCCGTAAATCCTGCGGCCCTGGCTGGTGTCGAGCAGGCCGAACTCGATGGTCAGCCAGTACAGCCGCGCCAGGTAGACGCGCTCTTCCTTACTGGCGGCCAGGCCGAGCTTGCCGTAGGTGTGGGTGAACTCGGCAAACCATGGGTTGGTCAGCAGCGGGCAGTGGCCAAAGATCTCGTGGAAGATGTCCGGTTCCTGCAGGTAGTCCAGCTCCTCTGGCGTGCGGATAAAGGTGGCTACCGGGAATTGCTTGCTGGCCAGTAACTCAAAAAAGGTCTGAAACGGAATCAACGCCGGCACCCGCGCCACCTGCCAGCCGGTGCTGGCGTGCAACACCTGATTGATTTCACCCAGTTGCGGGATGCGCTCATGGGGCAGGCCGAGCTGTTCGATGCCGTCCAGGTATTCCTGGCAGGCACGGTCCTCGATTACCTTGAGCTGGCGGGTGATCAGGGTATTCCACACCTGATGCTCAGCTTCCGGGTAAGCAATAAAACCACTGTCATCCGGTTCGCGCGCTGTGTAGTGCGTGCTCTTCATTGCAGTCTCCTGCTGGGGCTTTGTTGTTGTATTTGAGCTAGAAATACCGCGCTTGGTGCCCGGGCGCAGCGCTTTGGCGCGCGCGGCACGGGTTTAGGGTGATTTTCTGTAAAGAATTGATTACGTGGCTGCCGGCGTGGCGAACTATCGTCTTGCTGCTGCGCTGATCTGTCACATATTCTTGACGAACAATCCGCCGCCAGCGTTGATTCTTTTGCGCAGCGGTCTAATAAGAAGCCTGATCAGAGCCCTGCCATGCGTATCAAAGTCCATTGTCAGAACCGAATTGGCATCCTGCGCGACATCCTCAACCTGCTGGTCGAATACGGGATTAACGTCGCCCGAGGGGAGGTGGGCGGCGAGCAGGGCAATGCCATCTACCTGCACTGCCCGAACCTGATCAACCTGCAGTTCCAGTCGCTGCGGTCCAAATTTGAGGCCATTGCCGGGGTGTTTGGGGTGAAACGTGTGGGGTTGATGCCCAGCGAGCGGCGACACCTGGAGTTGAACGCCTTGCTCGGCGCGCTGGATTTTCCGGTGTTGTCCATCGACATGGGCGGCTCGATTGTCGCCGCCAACCGCAGCGCCGCGCAGCTGTTGGGCGTGCGGGTGGATGAAGTGCCGGGCATTGCGCTGTCGCGCTACGCCGAGGATTTCGACCTGCCCGAACTGGTGCGCAGCAATAAATCGCGGATCAATGGCCTGCGCGTGAAGATTAAAGGCGATGTGTTTCTCGCAGACATCGCGCCGCTGCAAACCGAGCACGATGAAAGCGACGCCCTCGCGGGTGCAGTGTTGACGTTGCACCGGGCGGACCGGGTTGGTGAGCGCATCTACAACGTGCGCAAGCAGGAGTTGCGCGGTTTCGACAGTATTTTCCAAAGCTCCAAGGTGATGGCCGCGGTGGTTCGCGAGGCGCGGCGCATGGCCCCGCTGGATGCGCCGCTGTTGATTGAGGGCGAAACCGGCACGGGTAAAGAGCTGCTGGCGCGTGCATGCCACCTGGCCAGCCCGCGTGGGCAGTCGCCCTTTATGGCGCTTAATTGCGCCGGGTTGCCGGAGTCCATGGCCGAGACTGAGCTGTTTGGCTACGGCCCCGGAGCCTTCGAAGGCGCGCGCCCAGAAGGCAAGCTCGGCCTGCTGGAACTGACGGCCGGTGGCACGCTGTTTCTCGATGGCGTGGGCGAGATGAGCCCGCGCTTGCAGGCTAAGCTGCTGCGCTTTTTGCAGGATGGCTGCTTCCGCCGGGTCGGCAGTGACGAGGAGGTTTATCTGGATGTGCGGGTGATGTGCGCCACCCAGGTTGATCTGTCAGAGCTGTGCACCAAGGGCGAATTCCGGCAGGACCTCTATCACCGGCTTAACGTACTGAGCCTGCACATTCCGCCGCTGCGCGAATGTCTGGACGGCTTGCCGCCCTTGGTTGAGCATTTTCTCGATCAGGCCAGCCGGCAAATAAGTTGCCCGCTGCCCACGCTTGCGCCTGCTGTGCTGGACAAACTCAGCCATTACCATTGGCCGGGCAATGTGCGTCAGCTGGAGAACGTGCTGTTTCAGGCCGTATCGCTGTGTGACGGCGGCATGGTCAAGGCCGAGCATATCCGCCTGCCGGACTATGGCGCGCCGCAGCCGCTGGGTGAGTTCTCAGTTGAAGGCGGGCTGGATGAGATTCTCGGGCGTTTCGAGAAGGCTGTGTTGGAGCGCTTGTTTCACGATCACCCCAGTAGCCGCCAGCTGGGTAAGCGCCTCGGTGTTTCACACACCACCATCGCCAACAAGCTGCGCCAGCATGGATTGGGGAAGGACTAGTGCGTTCAAGGCAGCGATGTGCCGCGCCAGGCTGATAGGACGCGTTGGCGCATCACCTGGCGATCTTGCAGGGTGCTGATTGCCTGTTCTGCCAAATTGATCCAGTAACTGTCCACGCGGGCTTGGTGGATTGAGGTGTGGGCCGCCAGCTCGGCCCATGCCGGCGGCAACCCTTTGCCGGTAAAACCGCCGGGCTTATCGACGGCCAGGTAACGCACACGGGGTATGCCCGCCAGCAAGATACGGCCATAGCACATTAGGCAGGGCTGCAAACTTACGTACAGCGTGAGAACGCTGCGGTCTTGCTGTGGGTGCTCGGCCTCCAGCTGGTCGAGCAGCTGCATCTCAGCATGCCCGGCACTGTTGTAATGGCCATCGACAAACACCTGGTTGCGTGCACTGCACAGCAACTCGTGCGCCTGGTTAACCAGCACGGCACCTACACCATAACAACCGTGTTCCACCGCCAGAATCGCCTGTTCGCAGCACAGTCTGGCCCAGGTGTCGGCGGGCTTTTGGCTGCGCGGGGCATGGTGCAGTAGGGCGGCATGCTGTTCGTTCATCGCGGCGTCCGTGGCATGTGCTGTGTTGGCCGTTACAGCTTAGCTGTGGCTGGTAATAGATGAGGCCAGTAGAGCGTTAGGCGCACGAAGGTTATAGGCTTTGTAAAGACTTGCTGGTGCAGAGCAACGCCAAGGCATTAGCGCTAGAGTGTGCTGACGGATCGGGTCAATGTAACTGCAGTAAGGATTGCTATGCCAAGTTTGAACCGCAGCGATGCCCAACAACGTGCCGACGATATCGGCGTGTTTAACCGTGAGTTGGCACGCCTAGAAGCTGAGCAGGTGTTATGCCTGAGCGACAGTCAGCGCGCCAACCTGCAGGAATACCAGCAGCAATTGCTTGATCGCTACCGGGCCGCTTTTGATATCGATCACGACACTCAAACCCGCCAACTGTCGCTGGGTATGCGCATTGCGTCGTTTCTGGGCGCATTAACGTTGGCGGCCAGTGTGTTTTTTCTGTTCTACCAGTTCTGGGGCTTTTTCATCACGGCGGGGCAGGTGGCGGTTCTGTTAACGGCGAGCATTGCTTCGTTTGGCTTGACGCTGTGGGTACGGCATCGTGATGGCGCCGGATATTTCAGCAAACTGGCGGCCTTGGTGGCGTTTACCTGTTTTGTGCTGAACATCGTCATGCTCGGGCAAATCTTCAATATCACCCCTTCGGCTAATGCGCTGTTGCCTTGGGCACTCTATGCGCTGTTGCTGGCGTATGCCTGTGGTACTAGCCTGTTGTTGGCTGTTGGGCTGAGTTGTTTGCTGGCATTTTTCGCCATGCGCATCGGCAGTTGGGATGGCATCTACTGGCTGGGTTTTGCTCAGCGCCCGGAGAGTTTTATTGCCCCGGCGCTGCTGATCTTTGCGCTGCCGTTGTGGCTCGATCAACGCCGTTTTGATGGTTTTGCGCTGATTTACCGGGTTATCGGCCTGCTCGGGGTGTTCCTGCCCGTATTGCTATTGGCGCATTGGGGCAACGGCAGTTACTTCGACTTTCCGCCTGAGTACATCGAGAGCGCTTACCAGTTCGCGGGTTTTATTCTGGCGGCCTTGTTTATTTGGCTGGGCGTACGCCGTGAGTGGCCGGATACGGTGAATACTGGGCTGATGTTCTTTGTGCTTTTCCTCTACAGCAAACTGTTCGACTGGTGGTGGGAGAGCATGCCCAAGTACCTGTTTTTCCTGATGCTGGGCCTGTGTGCGGTATTGATTTTGTTGGTGCTGCGGCGCTTGCGTAGTCGCCATGGCTTGTTGGGAGGTGCGCATTGAAGGGCTTTCGTCCGCGATACCTGATTGCTGGCCTGGCGTTGATTGGCCTGGTGAACGCCATCATCCTGGCGAGTGTGGCTTGGAACCGCCAACCACCGGCGCAGAGCCAATTGCTGTTATCCGAGCGCGAGTTGGGCAGCACCCACACCTATTGGCGTAAGGACAACAGCAGCCTTGCGCTGCGCCTGGATTATCGCTGGCCCAGTCAGGCCGATAATGAGCAATACGGCTTGTCGATCAGTGCTGAAAAGATGGCGGCGCTGGGTTTCCAGGTGCCCGCGCAGGTGAGTGAGGCGGCAGTAAGCCGCTATCGCCGTCAGCTGGACCGCGAGGCGCTGCTGGTGCTGGAGCTTGATGGCCCGGCCTTGCAACGCGAGGTGGAGTTAGTGCGGGCAGCACATGCTGCAGCCCTGCGTCTGCAAGCGTCCGTACCGGACAGTAAAGAGCTGCAGGATGCGGCAAAGAACGCCGGCAATGCTCTGGAATATGAGCAGCAGCGTGCCAGCCGGCTGCTGGTCGTGGACGTTGGCGCTGATCAGCAGGCGTTGCGTGCGCGTTATCCGGATCGGCAGCGATACGCCATCGTGCGTGGCATTGTCGAGGCGCGAGTCAGCAGCGTGGTCAGTGAGTGGACGGGAGAAGGCCAGGATCCGCGCCCGCAAAGCCAGCGTGTTACCTGGCTGTTGGGTGGTTCGGCAAGTACCCCGGGGCTGCACAGTCTTAACCTGCCGAGACGCTGGCATGCGACGTTCGACAGTTTGCCCCAGCAGGACGAGTTGTCTGGTATGGATTATCCGGCTGATCAGCCGCGCTTTACTGCCAGTGTCGCTTTTGGCCGGCGTCTAGAGCCTTGGTTTGTTGAGGTGAGCGTGCCTACGACCAAGGTGCAATAGCTGGGCGCGCGGTTTCGGGGGAGACTGGATGCATTCAAATTCTGCGTGATTTGAATTCAAGCGTTTCTCCATTCCTCCCCCGGAATGATTTGGGTGGCGACCTGTTTAGGTCGCTTTTTTTTGCCCGCAAAAAAGCTCCGGCCAGCCCGTGAGACTATCGTCTTAGAGCGTTAAGACCATGGTCGAATGGCCCTGCAGTGGCGTGCTGGCTACAAAATGGGGCATAGAACAACAACTACCCACCGAGGTGTTTCTAATGAGTGCTGCGTCCTTGTATCCCGTGTCCCCTGAGGCGGCGGCCCAGTCGCTGACTGACGAGGCGACTTATAAAGCCATGTACCAGCAGTCGGTGATCAACCCCGATGGTTTCTGGCGCGAGCAGGCTCAGCGCCTGGACTGGATCAAGCCGTTTACTCAAGTCAAGCAAACCTCTTTTGACGATCACCGTGTCGACATCAAGTGGTTTGCCGATGGCACCTTGAACGTTTCCTACAACTGCCTGGACCGTCATTTGGCCGAGCGCGGTGATCAGGTGGCGATTATCTGGGAAGGCGATGATCCGTCTGAAAGCCGCAACATCACCTACCGCGAGTTGCATGAAGAAGTCTGCAAACTGGCCAACGCCCTGCGCGGCCAGGATGTGCATCGCGGCGACGTGGTAACCATCTATATGCCGATGATCCCCGAAGCCGTAGTCGCCATGCTGGCCTGTACCCGCATCGGTGCCATTCACTCGGTGGTGTTCGGCGGTTTCTCTCCAGAAGCGCTGGCGGGGCGCATTATCGATTGCCAGTCCAAGGTGGTGATCACCGCTGACGAAGGCCTGCGTGGCGGCAAGAAGGTTGCACTCAAGGCCAACGTTGACGACGCCCTGACCAACCCTGAGACGCGCAGCATTCAGAAGGTCATCGTGGTCAAGCGCACCGGTTCCGAGATCAAGTGGAACCAGCATCGCGATATCTGGTACGACGACCTGATGAAAGTGGCTGGCAGCGTTTGCGCGCCCAAAGAAATGGGTGCTGAAGAAGCGCTGTTTATCCTCTATACCTCCGGCTCGACTGGTAAGCCTAAAGGCGTACTGCACACCACCGGCGGCTACCTGCTGTATGCCGCACTGACCCATGAACGGGTATTCGACTACAAGCCGGGCGACGTTTACTGGTGCACCGCCGACGTTGGCTGGGTCACGGGCCACAGCTATATCGTCTACGGCCCGCTGGCTAACGGCGCGACCACTCTGATGTTTGAAGGCATCCCGAATTATCCCGATGTGACCCGTGTGTCGAAGATCATCGACAAGCACAAGGTCAACATCCTCTACACCGCGCCGACTGCAATTCGCGCCATGATGGCCCAGGGCGATGCTGCCGTTGAGGGCGCTGATGGTTCCAGCCTGCGTCTGCTTGGCTCGGTGGGCGAGCCGATCAATCCTGAAGCGTGGCACTGGTACTACGAGAAGGTAGGCCAGTCGCGCTGCCCGATCGTTGACACCTGGTGGCAGACCGAAACGGGTGGTTTCATGATTACCCCGTTGCCGGGTGCCACAGCGCTCAAACCCGGCTCGGCGACTCGTCCGTTCTTCGGTGTGGTGCCAGCCTTGGTCGATAACTTGGGCAACATCATCGAGGGCCCGGCCGAGGGTAACTTAGTGATCCTCGATTCCTGGCCGGGTCAGTCGCGCACTTTGTATGGCGACCACGACCGCTTCGTCGATACCTACTTCAAGACCTTCAAAGGCATGTACTTCACCGGTGACGGTGCTCGTCGCGACGAAGACGGCTACTGGTGGATCACCGGCCGGGTGGATGACGTGCTCAACGTTTCCGGTCACCGCATGGGCACCGCCGAAGTGGAGAGCGCCATGGTCGCTCACCCGAAAGTCGCCGAAGCCGCAGTGGTCGGTGTGCCGCACGACATCAAGGGCCAGGGCATCTACGTTTACGTGACCTTGAACCAGGGGCAGGAGCCGTCCGAGCAGCTGCGACAAGAACTTAAGAATTGGGTGCGTAAGGAAATTGGCCCAATTGCTACACCGGACGTTATTCAGTGGGCCCCAGGCCTGCCGAAAACGCGTTCGGGTAAGATCATGCGCCGTATCCTGCGCAAGATCGCTACCGCCGAATACGATGGACTCGGCGATATCTCCACGCTGGCCGATCCTGGCGTGGTGCAGCACCTCATTGACACCCACCGCCAGATGCAGGCTGCCTAACAGCCGTTAAAGCACCTGCAAGCAACGCCCTGTTTCGGCCACAAGCCGGGCAGGGCGTTGTGCTTTCTGGTCGAAAATCAGTGCAAAGTCGCAGTGATCGATTTTCATCTGGGTAGCCGACTGTCACCCTGGCGTAACACCGCGCACTTTTATGAGGTGTGCGGGAACGTTTTGCGCCAAAATGGCGCGCCGCTACTGCGCTAGAGAAGATAAAATGTGTGGCCAGGTCGCCAAAATAAGGGCCTGAATAAAATGCGGCGCGCTAATTGCTTTACAAACAGGTTTGCTATCTTTCTGTCCCCATGTTTTTTCGGGGCTGTCAATATCCCCGCGGTGCTTGTTCGGGTCTTTTGTAATTACTTGTCGCATTGAAGAAATATCGACTTTCGAGCTGTCGCTAGAATGCCGCTCACTCGGCTGAGGCCGTCTGAGCACTGTGCACTGCGCAGCTTGACGCCGACTCACTACAATTTATGCAGCCTGAATGCGCCACAACAGGCACGGTCAATGTCCGGCCTGCTGTTTGATACCCCTTAAAGCCATACCCATTCGAAGGAGTCATAAGATGAAGAAGATTGCACTTCTCGGCGCACTGGCGCTGTCCATGCTGTCGCCGCTGGCCATGGCTGAAGAGGCTAAGCCTCTGCGTATTGGTATCGAAGCGGCTTACCCGCCGTTTGCTTTCAAAACTCCAGAAGGTGCCATTAGCGGTTTTGACTACGACATCGGCGTCGCCCTGTGCGAAGAGATGAAAGTTGAATGCAAGTGGATCGAGCAGGAGTTCGACGGCCTGATCCCGGCACTGAAAGTGCGCAAGTTTGATGCCGTGCTGTCGTCCATGTCGATTACTGACGATCGCAAGAAGTCCGTAGATTTCACCGGTAAGTACTACGCCACTCCGGCCAAGCTGGCGATGAAAGCCGGTACCGAGATGAAAGACCCTGCGGTAGATCTCAAAGGCAAGAAGATTGGCGTGCAGCGCTCCTCTGTTTACGACCGTTTTGCCACGGATGTATTTGCGGCGGCAGGTGCCGAGATCGTGCGTTACAGCTCGCAGAACGAAATCTTCCTCGATCTGAACTCTGGCCGCCTGGATGCCACCCTGGCTGACTCGGTGAATATCGACGACGGCTTCCTGAAAACTGACGCCGGTAAAGGCTTTGCGTTTGTTGGCCCGGATTTCACCGACGTCAAATACTTCGGCGAAGGTCAGGGCATTGCCGTGCGCAAGGGCGACAAAGCACTGGCTGACAAGATCAGCGCTGCCATTCTGGCCATCCGTGCCAACGGCAAGTACAAGGAAATGCAGGACAAGTACTTTGACTTCAACGTCTACGGCGACTGATTGAGTTCGCTCGGTCGTCTTCACTGAAAGTGGCGTAAACCCGCCTTTATTTGAGGTTTACGCCACTTTTTCGTTGTACTCCCAGGCGCCGCCCGGCGTTTGCATGAGGTATTCAGAGCATGCTCAACGGCTACGGCTCGACCATTTTAGAGGGTGCCTGGCTCACCCTGATTCTGGCGCTGACGTCGATGGCGGTGGCCATCGTGTTGGGCTTGCTGGGTGCGGCGTTTCGCCTGTCGCCCATCAAGTGGCTGGCGCTACTGGGGGAAACCTACGCTACGGTGATTCGCGGTATTCCTGATTTGGTGCTGATCCTGCTGATCTTTTATGGCGGTCAGGACATGGTGAACCGTCTGGCGCCGATGCTTGGTCACGACGATTACATCGACATCAACCCGTTTATTGCCGGCGTGTTCACCATGGGCTTTATCTTTGGTGCTTACCTGTCGGAGACTTTCCGTGGGGCCTTTATGGCCATTCCCAAAGGTCAGGCCGAAGCCGGTGCCGCGTACGGCATGAGTGGCATGCAGGTGTTCTTCCGCATTCTGGTGCCGCAGATGATTCGCTTCGCCATCCCCGGGTTCACCAACAACTGGCTGGTGTTGACCAAGGCTACTGCGCTGATCTCCGTGGTTGGCCTGCAAGACATGATGTTCAAGGCGAAAAGTGCCGCCGATGCCACCCGCGAGCCCTTCACCTTTTACCTGGCGGTTGCCGCCCTGTATCTGGTGCTGACCAGCGTGTCGCTGCTGGCTTTGCGTTACCTGGAAAAACGTTACTCGGTCGGCATCAAAGCCGCTGATCTGTAAGCGGGGGAGCGCAGCGATGATTTTTGACTACAACGTAATCCTGGAAAACCTGCCGCTGTACTTGGGCGGTGTACTGGTCACCCTGAAAATTCTGCTGATTTCCCTGGCATGTGGTCTGGCTGTGGCCACTCCCCTGGGGCTGATGCGTGTTTCAAAATCGCCATGGGTTAATTTCCCGGCCTGGCTCTACACCTATGTGATTCGCGGCACCCCGATGCTGGTGCAGCTGTTTCTCATCTATTACGGCTTGGCCCAGTTCGAAGCGATACGTGAGAGTTTCCTCTGGCCATATTTCTCCAGCGCGACCTTCTGTGCCTGCCTGGCGTTCGCCATCAACACCAGCGCTTACAGCGCAGAGATTCTCGCGGGCAGCCTCAAGGCCACGCCGCATGGTGAGATTGAAGCGGCGAAAGCCATGGGCATGTCGCGTTTCAAGCTGTACCGGCGGATCCTCCTGCCTTCGGCGTTGCGTCGTGCGCTGCCGCAGTACAGCAACGAAGTAATCATGATGCTGCACACCACCTCGCTAGCCTCGATCGTCACCCTGATCGACATCACTGGCGCGGCACGCACCGTTAGCTCGCAGTATTACCTGCCGTTTGAGGCGTTTATCACCGCCGGTCTGTTCTACCTGTGCCTGACCTTTATCCTCGTCCGTCTGTTCAAGTTGGCCGAGCGCCGCTGGTTGGCCTACCTGGCGCCGCGCAAAGCCTGAGGAACAAGCCATGCAGCGTATTGATCATCCACTGCCCTGGGGTTGCCCCGGAACCGAACGCCGCTTGAGCGTGTTTCGTTTCGGCCATGGCCCATGCAAGGCCTATATCCAAGCCTCCTTGCATGCCGATGAGCTGCCAGGAATGCGTGTGGCGGTTGAGCTCAAGCGCCGCTTGCGTGAGTTGGAAGCCCAGGGTCGTTTGGCCGGGGTGATCGAGCTGGTGCCCGTGGCCAACCCGATTGGTTTGGGGCAGATGTTTCAGGCAACCCATCAGGGCCGTTTCGAGCTGGGCAGCGGCAAGAACTTCAACCGCGATTTCTTTGATCTGGCTGCTGCCATCGCGCCAGCGCTGGAAGACTGTCTGGGCAGTGATGGCCCGAGCAATGTGAGGCTGATTCGCGCCGCCATGCAGGCCGCGCTGGAGGCCTTGCCGCCAGCCAGCTCAGAGCTGCAAGGCATGCAGCGCCTGCTGCTCAAGCATGCCTGCGATGCCGATGTAGTACTCGATCTGCACTGTGATTTTGATGCGGCGGTGCATCTGTACCTGCTGCCGCAGCAGTGGCCGCAATTACGTTCGCTGGCCGCACGGTTGCAGGCCGGTGCGGCACTGACCGTTGAGGATTCCGGTGGCAGCTCCTTCGATGAGGCCTGCGCCTTGCCCTGGGTGCAGCTGGCGCGGCAGTTTCCTCAGGCCGCTGTGCCATTGGCCTGCCTGGCGGTGACCGTCGAGTTGGGCGGCATGGCCGATACTGGCAAACCTGATGCCCAAGCCAGTGCCGAAAGCATTTTGGCGTTTCTCGCTGAACAAGGGCTGATTGCCGGTGATTGGCCGCATGCGCCCGCTGAAAGCTGCGCCGCCACACCGTTTAACGGTGCGCAATATGCCTATGCGCCGCACGCTGGAGTGGTGAGTTTTCTGCAACCCGTGGGGGCAACCGTTAAAACCGGCGATCCATTGTTTGAAGTAATCGACCCTCTGGATGATCGCCACACCACCGTCTGTGCGGTCACCGAGGGTGTGCTCTATGCGCGTGAGCGGTTGCGTTTTGCCCAGCCCGGTTTGTGGTTGGCCAAGGTGGCCGGTCGTACCCCTATTCGCCAGGGTCGCTTGCTCAGCGACTGATTCAAGAGAGTGGAAACCATGTACAAACTTGAAGTTCAGGATCTGCACAAGCGCTACGGCAGCCATGAAGTATTGAAGGGCGTGTCGCTGGCCGCCAAGGCCGGCGATGTGATCAGCATCATTGGCTCCAGTGGCTCGGGCAAGAGTACCTTCCTGCGTTGCATCAACCTGCTGGAACAGCCACACAGCGGCAAGATTCTTCTCAACAACGAAGAGCTGAAGTTAGTCGCCAACAAGGACGGTGGCCTCAAGGCCGGTGACCCCAAGCAACTGCAGCGCATGCGCTCACGGCTGTCGATGGTGTTCCAGCACTTCAACCTGTGGTCGCACATGAGCGCCTTGGAAAACGTGATGGAAGCCCCGGTGCACGTGCTCGGCATGAGCAAGAAGGACGCCCTCGAAAAAGCCGAGCACTACCTGAACAAGGTCGGTGTGGCGCATCGCAAAGACGCCTATCCCGCGCACATGAGTGGTGGTGAGCAGCAGCGTGTGGCGATTGCCCGCGCCTTGGCGATGGAGCCTGAGGTGATGCTGTTCGACGAGCCGACGTCGGCCCTTGACCCGGAATTGGTTGGCGAAGTTCTCAAGGTAATGCAGGACTTAGCCCAGGAAGGCCGTACCATGGTGGTGGTGACTCACGAAATGGGCTTTGCCCGCGAAGTGTCCAACCAGTTGGTGTTCCTTCACAAAGGCGTGGTGGAAGAGCGCGGTTGCCCGCGTGAGGTGTTGGCCAATCCACAATCCGAGCGTTTGCAGCAGTTCCTCTCGGGCAGTCTCAAATAACCAGTGGCAACTGCTGTAGCCATTTCTGCTATGCCCATAATTGCCAACTGAGCCTAAACTGCCCCTCATGAACTCCCACCGAATTGGCTTTCTGCTTTGGCCCTCCACCAAGCCGTTGACCCTGGCCTTGGCCGAAGAAGCGCTGCGTGTCGCTCAGCGCGTCCACCCCGAGGTGGTCTACGAGCTGGTGTTTCTGCAGGCTGAAGCGCCCCTTGCAGGGGCCTGGCAACTGCCGGGTGAGTCTTGGGTGGGCAAGCTTGAAGGTTGCCAGAAGCTTTTCCTGCTGGCGGATGAGCCGCCTGGGCCGATACCGGTGGCGTTATCCGCAGCGCTCAAACACGTGGTACGCGGCGGCTGTGTGGTCGGGGCGATCGCCGCTGGCGTCTATCCCCTGGCGCAACTGGGGCTGCTTGATGGTTACCGCGCGTCGGTGCACTGGCGTTGGCAGGATGATTTCAGTGAGCGCTTCCCCAAGGTAATTGCCACCAGCCACTTGTTTGACTGGGACCGTGATCGCTTGAGTGCCTGTGGTGGCTTGGCGGTCCTCGACTTACTGCTGGCCTTGTTGGCCCGCGACCATGGCGCTGAGCTGGCGGGCGCGGTGTCGGAAGAGTTAGTGGTTGAGCGTATCCGCGAAGGCGGCGAACGTCAGCGCATCCCCCTGCAAAACCGTCTGGGCTCCAGCCACCCCAAGCTGACTCAAGCCGTGCTGTTGATGGAAGCCAATATCGAAGAGCCGCTGACCACCGACGAAATCGCTCAACACGTCTGTGTGTCGCGGCGTCAGCTGGAGCGCATTTTCAAGCAATACCTCAACCGCGTGCCAAGCCAGTATTACCTGGAGTTGCGCCTGAACAAGGCGCGGCAGCTGCTGATGCAAACCAGCAAGTCGATCATCCAGATTGGCTTATCCTGTGGGTTTTCTTCCGGGCCGCACTTCTCCAGCGCCTACCGTAATTTCTTCGGCGCCACCCCGCGTGAAGACCGCAACCAGCGGCGCAGCAACAGTCCGTTCGAGCTGACTTCAAGCGCCGCTGAGCGCGGTTGAAGGTCGCCGCCAGGCAATAAAAAACCGCAGTTCGCTGCGGTTTTTTATTGCCTGAGTGTTGCTCAGCTTTGCTCGGTGGTGCGTGTGTACAAGGGGTTACCGCAACGGCTACAGAAGGAGGCGCCCTGTTCGTGGAGGTTTTTCGCGCAGCTGGGGCAGTCGTGTCTCAGTTGGTCGCCGTCGCGCATGGCGCTGGCCAGTTCGGCGGTGAAGATGCCGGTGGGCACGGCAATGATCGAGTAGCCGGTGATCATCACCAGGGTTGAGAGCGCCTGACCCAGCGGAGTTTTCGGCACGATATCGCCGAAACCCACCGTGGTCAGGGTGACCACAGCCCAGTAGATGCCTTTGGGAATGCTGGTAAAGCCATGGGCAGGGCCTTCGATCACGTACATCAGGGTGCCGAACACCGTGACCAGGGTGGCAATGCAGGCGAAGAACACGATGATCTTCTGCTTACTGCCGCGCAGGGCGGTCAGTAGAAAGTTGGCCTGGCGCAGGTAGGGGCTGAGTTTTAGTACGCGGAACACCCGCAACATGCGGATCACGCGGATGATCATCAGGTACTGCGCGTCGCCATAAAACAGCGCCAAGATGCCCGGCAGGATGGCCAGCAGATCAATCAGGCCGAAGAAACTAAAGGCGTAGCGCAGTGGCTTCGGTGAGCAGTACAACCGCACGGCGTATTCGATGGCGAACAGCAGGGTAAACGCCCACTCAATCCCGGTCAGCAGCGGTTGATACTGGCTGCGAATCGTATCGATGCTGTCGAGCATCACCACGACCAGGCTGGCCAAAATGGCCAGCAGCAGGTAGCGGTCGAAGCGCTGCCCGGCTGGCGTGTCAGTAAAGAAAATGATGCGGTATAGCTGCTGACGCAGGGTGTGCGGCGTGTCCATGGTGTTCTGGCTGCTCCGTTGACGTCGCCCCTATATCAAGCGCACGACTGAGCGTGCAGCCTAGGGAGTTTTATCCTGACGATGCAAGCTTTTGCCCTTACGCGGCGGCAGTGGTGTGCAGTCGTCTGCGGCTTTACGCAGTAGTCGTTGGCTGGCGCTCACCAGCCAGCAGGTGAGGATAAAGGGCATGGTCAAGGCGGGCAGCCCCAGTGCGCTGAAGCCAGGTTGCAGCGCCAACGCCAGCACGATGCCCAATGCGGGCAGCCAAACCTGTCGGTTCACCTGGTTTAGGGCTATAGCGGCCAGCGCAGCGTTGTAGCCATACAGGCCGATAAGCGCGCTTTGTTGTCCCAGACCTTGGTTCAGCGCCAGGGCCAAGCCGCCGGCGGAGCCCAAGAGCGCCCAGCAGGCGGCGCGCCGATCAGCCAACAGCAGGCCAAATAATATGCAGGCGCCGGCCAGGGGTTGATCGAGGAAAATCACCTGGCCCAAACCGCGTGCCATCGCCAGCACACTGGCCAGCCAATCGAGCGGCAGTAGCTGGCTCGGTGCCGGCTGTTGCAGCTGCAATTGCAGGGCCGGGGCCAGCCATAGCACCAGCCAGCTTAGGGTCACAAAGGGCAAGGTGAAGGCCGGCAGCCACTGCTGCTGACGCATGCGCCGCATCCAGGGTTCCAGCAACAGGCTGGACAGCCCGGCAATGGCGATGATCAACAGCGGCAGTAATAGCGACCAGGTGAACTGCAGGCTGATCAGCATGCCCAGCAATATGCCGTTGTAGCCATACAGGCCCAGTTCGATATCTGCGCTGGCAAAGCCGCGGCGCTGCGCCGTCAACGTGCTGCTGAAGCCACCGAGCAGTGCGCCGGCCAGTAACTGCGGTGCGCCAACGGCGATGGCCAGCACCACCAGCAGGCCGCACCCGGGGTGAGTTTGCAGGAAAATCTGGCTGAAACCGTTGAGCAAGACGCGCAAGCCTTGCCGGGTGCTGATGGGGAGCGGGAGTGACGACATGCAAACGAACCTGAATAAAATGACAGGGCTCTTTTAAACGCCATGCAGCGACGGCCCAAGCGGTGTCCGCCTGGGGCGCGGGCCATAAAAAAGAAGCACCCACTGCGGGAACAGAGGGTGCCTTAAAACTGGCAAAGCCAGGGGGAGCACTTATGCAGCGGGCCTAGAAACCGCTGCAGTCATGACTCAGTGGAGAATTTCGATACGCAGGCTGTTGGTGCTGCCAGGCTGGCCGAACGGCTCGCCAGCGGTAATCACCACGGTGTCGCCGGTCTTGGCTAAGCCTGTGCTACGGGCTGTTTCCAGGGCCGTCCGGGTAACGTCTTCAACCTTGCTCAAGCGCGCGTTGACCACCGAATACACGCCCCAGGCCACGCTCAGGCGACGGGCCGTGTTGAGGCTTGGGGTCAGGCTGAGGATCGGCACGGCAGGGCGCTCGCGTGAGGCCCGGAGGCTGGAACTGCCCGACTCGGTGTAATTGACCAGCGCGGCGACCGGCAGAATGGTGCTGATGCGGCGGATCGCGCAGCTGATGGCGTCGGAGGAGGTGGCTTCGGCGACCGGACGGCTAACGTCGAGCTGGGCCTGGAAGTCCGGGCCGCTTTCCACCTGGCGAATGATCTTGCTCATCATCTGCACGGCTTCTTGCGGGTAATCACCGGAAGCGGTTTCCGCCGAGAGCATGACCGCATCGGCGCCTTCGGCCACGGCGTTGGCCACGTCGGTGACTTCGGCCCGCGTCGGTGCTGGCGAGAAGCGCATGGATTCAAGCATCTGCGTGGCCACTACCACCGGCTTACCCAGTTGGCGGCAGGTACGGATGATGTCTTTCTGAATGCGCGGTACGTTTTCAGCCGGCACTTCCACGCCCAGGTCGCCACGGGCAACCATGATGGCGTCGCACAGTTTGGCAATTTCTTCCAGGTGCACCACGGCCGAGGGCTTCTCGATCTTGGCCATCAGCAAGGCTTTGCCCTGGATCAGCTCGCGCGCTTCGACGATGTCTTCTGGGCGCTGCACGAACGACAGTGCGACCCAGTCCACACCCAGCTCCAGGCCAAAGGACAGGTCGCGGCGGTCTTTCTCGGTCAGCGGGCTGAGTTGCAGCACAGCTTCCGGTACGTTAACGCCTTTGCGGTCGGACAGTTCGCCACCGGCGATCACTTGGGTGTCGACGGCATCGCTGTGTTTGGCGGTGACTTGCAGGCGCAGGCGGCCATCGTCGAGCAGCAAGCTCATGCCCGGCTGCAGCGCTTCGATGATCTCTGGGTGCGGCAGGTTGACCCGCTCGCTGTTGCCAGGGGTCTTGTCCAGATCCAGGCGCAGGCTTTGCCCGCGTTCGAGCATGACCTTGCCCTCGGCAAATTTGCCGACGCGCAGTTTTGGGCCTTGCAGGTCCATGAGGATGCCGATCGGTGTATTTAGCTGTTTTTCAACTTCACGCACCCAGTTGTAACGCTCAGCGTGATCGGCGTGCTCACCGTGGCTGAAATTCAGACGGAACAGGTTGGCGCCGTTTTCCACCAGCTGACGGATGTCGTCGATGGTTTTAATGGCAGGGCCAAGGGTGGCGAGGATTTTTACTTTTTTATCGGCGTTCATTGGGCAGAACCTTCGAGAATAAGAATGGCGCGAAAATCGTTGACGTTGGTGCGCGTCGGCCCGGTGATAATCAGTTGGTCAAGGGCGGCGAAGTAGCCATAGCCGTTGTTGTTGTCCAGCTCATCACTGCTGCTTAAGCCCAGTGCGGCGGCGCGGGCGTGGCTCTCGGGGGTCATGATCGCCCCGGCGTTTTCTTCGGAACCGTCGATGCCGTCGGTGTCACCGGCCAGGGCATACACGCCCGGCAAGCCCTTGAGGCTGTCGGTCAGGCTGAGGAGGAATTCGGCATTGCGCCCGCCACGGCCGTTGCCGCGCACGGTCACGGTGGTTTCGCCACCGGAGAGGATCACGCAGGGCGCCTTGATCGGCTGGCCATGCAACACCACCTGTTTGGCGATGCCAGCGTGGACCTTGGCCACCTCGCGCGACTCGCCTTCCAGGTCGCCGAGAATCAGCACCGGCAAGCCAGCGGAGAGCACCACCGCCGCAGCAGCATCCAGCGACTTCTGTGGGCGGGCGATCAGCTGGAAGTGGCTGCGCGCTAGGCACGGGTCGCCGGGTTTAATCGTTTCCGACTCGGGGCTTTGCAGCCAGCTGCATACGTTGGCGGGGATCTCTATTTGATAGCGGGTGAGAATCGCCAGGGCTTCGGCCGAGGTGGTGGGGTCGGCCACGGTCGGGCCGGAGGCAATCACTGTCGCTTCATCACCGGGCACATCAGAAATCGCATAGGTGTAGACGCTGGCCGGCCAGCTGGCCTTGGCCAAACGACCACCCTTGATCGCCGAGAGGTGTTTGCGCACGCAGTTCATCTCACCAATGGTGGCGCCGGATTTCAGCAGCGCCTTGTTGATTGCCTGCTTATCAGCGAGCGAGATGCCCGCCGCGGGCAGGGCGAGCAGGGACGAACCGCCGCCGGAGAGCAGGAAGATCACCCGGTCGCTTTCGCTGAGGTTACTCACCAGCTCCAGTACTCGGCGGGCGACACGCTCACCGGCATCATCGGGAACTGGATGCGCTGCTTCGACGACTTCGATTTTCTGGCAATTGGCACCGTGCTCGTAGCGGGTCACCACTAAGCCTGAGACCTCACCGTGCCATTCCTGCTCGATCACTTCGGCCATGGCCGCGGCGGCCTTGCCGGCGCCAATGACGATGACGCGGCCGCTGCGGTCTGCGGGGAGGTAATTTGCCAAAACCTGGCGCGGGTGGGCGGCGTCGATGGCGCTGGCGAACAAGTCGCGTAGCAGGCGTTGCGGATCGATGGACATGGCGATCTCTCTAGGTCTGGACCAACTTCAATTCTAGTGCGCAGGGTCTTCTGGGAAGGCCCTCTGCACTAGAATCGATCCACCCGGCAAACAGGCCGTGACACCGTTTTACCGGGCAGATCGAAAGGGGCGTTCTGAGGCGGCTGACCCCGACTCAGAACTGTAATCGTCCCCACGCTCCAGCGTGGGGGCAGCGTTTGCGCTGCTGCATCATAACGTTTGACGCTGGAGCGTCATAAGCACCGCACCCCGTGTTGCGTGTGGGTGCGTTCAGGTTGAGCCAACCTACCTTGGTTCAACCCGCTGATGCAGTGATCAACGCTGCGGGGGCTTACTCGCCGCGGATGTTGAAATTGGCCATGTGTTCCAGGCCTTTAATCAACGCCGAGTGGTCCCAGTTGCTGCCGCCGATGGCCGAGCAGGTGCTGAACACTTGCTGGGCGTTGGCGGTGTTAGGCAGGTTAAGGCCTAGCTCACGGGCGCCGGCGAGGGCGAGGTTGAGGTCCTTCTGGTGCAGGCTGATACGGAAGCCCGGATCAAAGGTGCCTTTGATCATGCGCGCGCCGTGCACTTCAAGGATTTTCGAACCGGCGAAGCCGCCCATCAGAGCCTCACGCACCTTGGCTGGATCGGCGCCGTTCTTGGCGGCGAACAGCAGGGCTTCAGCGACAGCCTGAATGTTCAGGGCGACGATGATCTGGTTGGCCACCTTAGCGGTCTGGCCGTCACCACTGCCACCGACGTGGGTGATGTTCTTGCCCATGGCCTGGAACAGCGGCAGCGCGCGGTCGAAGGCTTTCGGGCAACCGCCGACCATGATCGACAGGGTGGCGGCTTTAGCGCCCACTTCACCACCGGAAACCGGCGCGTCAAGGTACGCAGCGCCTGTGGCTTTGATCTTGTCGGCGAACACCTTGGTGGCGGTCGGCGAGATCGAGCTCATGTCGATCACGATTTTGCCAGCGCCAGCGCCTTCAACCACACCGCCTTTGCTGAACAGGACGTCTTCAACCTGCGGGGTGTCCGGCACCATGATGATGATGAATTCGGCTTCCTGCGCCACTTCACGCGGGCTGGCCAGGGCGATAGCGCCCTCGGCCACCAGATCAGCCGGGGCCTTGTCGTGGTGTTCGGAGAGGAAGAGGGTGTGACCTGCTTTTTGCAGGTTTTGCGCCATGGGTTTACCCATGATGCCCGTGCCGATAAATCCGATTTTAGCCATGTGAGAGATCCTCCGATTAGATGGTGTTGTGAGCTTTCATCCAGCCAAGGCCGGCAGCGGTGGTGGTGGCTGGCTTGTATTCACAGCCAATCCAGCCCTGGTAACCAATGCGATCCAGGTGCTCAAAGAGGAAGCGGTAATTGATCTCGCCCGTGCCCGGCTCGTTGCGGCCTGGATTGTCGGCCAGCTGCACGTGGTTGATCACAGCCAGGTTGGCCTCGACGGTACGCGCCAGGTCACCTTCCATGATTTGCATGTGGTAGATGTCGTATTGCAGGAACAGGTTGGCGCTGGCGACCTTGTCGCGAATGGCCAGGGCCTGCACGGTAGTGTTCAGGTAGAAGCCTGGGATGTCGCGGGTGTTGATCATCTCCATCACCAGCTTGATCCCGGCGGCTTGCAGCTGCTCGGCGGCAAACGTGAGGTTATCAACGAAGGTCTGCTCAATCGTTGCGCAGTCGTAGCCTTGCGGACGGATACCGGCCAGGCAGTTGATCTGTGTATTGCCCAGCACCTTGGCGTAGGCGATAGCCTGGTCGACGCCGGCACGGAACTCCTCGACGCGATCAGGGTGGCAGGCGATACCGCGCTCGCCCTTGGCCCAATCGCCGGCTGGCAGGTTGAACAACACCTGCTCAAGCTGGTTGGTCTCAAGACGAGCCTTGATCACCTCGGCTGGGAAATCGTAGGGGAACAGGTATTCGACACCGCTGAAGCCAGCGGCAGCGGCGGCGTCAAAACGCTCTAGAAAGTCCACTTCAGTGAACAGCATGGACAGATTAGCGGCAAAACGGGGCATGGTAGGCTCCTTTATTTGGTGCGTAGGGTGGATGGCCACCCCGTGGAAAACGCATAGCGTTTTCCATCTTGAAACGGTGGATTTGCTTCGTCACATCCACCGTACGATTGCATCAATCCAACAATAAAATCGCGCTTGGTGCGTCGGCACCGCGCTCGGCGAGTTCTTCGAACTCGTTGATAGCGTTGATTTCCACACCCATGGAGATGTTGGTAACGCGCTCCAGGATGATTTCCACCATTACCGGTACACGGAACTCTTCCATCAGCGCTTTGGCCTTGGCCAGTGCAGCCTGGATGTCGTTCGGCTCGAACACACGGACGGCTTTGCAACCCAGACCTTCAACCACGGCTACGTGGTCGACACCGTAACCGTTGAGCTCCGGCGCGTTGATGTTCTCGAAGGCCAACTGCACGCAGTAGTCCATCTCAAAACCGCGCTGCGACTGACGGATCAGGCCTAGGTAGGAGTTGTTCACCACGACGTGGATATACGGCAGGTTGAACTGCGCGCCGACTGCCAGTTCTTCGATCATGAACTGGAAGTCATAGTCGCCGGACAGCGCCACGACATTGCGGCTCGGGTCGGCCTTAACCACGCCGAGCGCTGCTGGAATGGTCCAGCCGAGCGGACCGGCCTGACCACAGTTGATCCAGTGGCGCGGCTTGTAGACGTGGAGGAACTGCGCGCCGGCGATCTGCGACAGACCGATGGTGCTGACGTAGCAGGTGTCCTTGCCAAAGAACTCGTTCATCTCTTCGTACACGCGCTGCGGCTTGACCGGCACGTTGTCGAAGTGAGTCTTGCGCTGCAGGGTGCGCTTGCGCTCCTGACAGGATTCCAGCCAGGCGCTGCGGTTTTTCAGCTTGCCAGCGGCTTTCCATTCCTTGGCCACGGCGATAAAGGCATCCAGTGCGGCGCCTGCGTCGGAAACGATGCCCAGGTCCGGGTTGAATACACGGCCGATCTGGGTCGGCTCGATGTCGACATGGATGAACTTGCGGCCTTCGGTGTAGACCTCGATGCTGCCGGTGTGGCGGTTGGCCCAGCGGTTGCCGATGCCGAACACCAAGTCGGAGGCCAGCAGGGTGGCGTTGCCGTAACGGTGCGACGTCTGCAGGCCCACCATGCCGACCATCAACTTATGGTCGTCCGGAATTGCGCCCCAGCCCATCAGGGTTGGGATGACCGGTACGCCGGTCAGTTCGGCGAACTCGACCAGCTTGTCGGCCGCGTCGGCGTTGAAGATACCGCCACCGGCGACCAGCAATGGACGCTCGGCGTCATTCAGCATGGCCAGGGCTTTCTCGGCCTGCACCCGGTTGGCCGCTGGCTTGGCCAGTGGCAGTGGTTGGTAGGCGTCGATGTCGAATTCGATTTCAGCCATCTGCACGTCGAACGGCAGGTCGATCAGCACGGGGCCTGGACGGCCGCTGCGCATTTCGAAGAAGGCTTTCTGGAAGGCGCGCGGCACCTGACCCGGCTCCATTACGGTGGTCGCCCACTTGGTCACCGGCTTGACGATGCTGGTGATGTCGACCGCCTGGAAGTCTTCCTTGTGCATGCGTGCACGCGGCGCTTGGCCGGTGATGCACAGAATCGGGATGGAGTCGGCGGAAGCCGAGTACAGGCCGGTGACCATGTCGGTGCCGGCCGGACCCGAGGTGCCGATGCACACGCCGATGTTACCGGCATTGGTGCGGGTGTAACCCTCGGCCATGTGCGAGGCGCCTTCGACGTGGCGCGCCAGGACGTGGTCGATGCCGCCGATTTTTTGCAGGGCCGCGTACAGCGGATTGATCGCCGCGCCGGGAATCCCGAACGCCGTGTCAACGCCCTCGCGGCGCATCACCAGTACTGCAGCTTCGATTGCTCTCATACGCGCCATGAAAAACTCCTCCAGGATTTAGTCGATATTATTTCTACATGCCTAGAGCATGGAGGTAGGGTGTAATGGAGTAAATTGCAGGAATTTGCATTTCTGTCGGTATCAGGAGTATCGAATGGATCGTTATACGGCTTTGCACAGTTTTGTTCTGGTGGCCGATCAGGGCAGCTTCGCCGCTGCCTCCTTGGTTGAAGGAGTGACCCCGGTGGTGATGGGCCGGCGACTCGACATGCTCGAACGGCACCTGGGGGTCAAGTTGATGCATCGCTCGACCCGTGGCCTGTCGCTGACCGATCTGGGCGAGCAATACCTGGAGCGGGCACGCGGTTTGCTGCGCGATTTCGCCGAGGCCGATGCCAGCATCACCCACGGCAGCCATTCGGTGAGCGGGCACCTGGTGGTGTCGGCACCTGCGGCGTTCGGCCGTCGGCATATCGCGCCACATGCGCCGGCGTTCCAGGCGCGTTATCCGGAGCTGAACCTGTCGTTCAACCTGACCGATAGCGTGGTTGATCTGGTTCGTCAGGGCTACGACATGGGCATCCGCATCGGCGAGGTGACAGATCCCAACTACGTGGCTGTCAAGCTGTTCCCCAATCGTCGGGTGGTCTGCGGTTCGCCGGACTATTTTGAGCGCCATCCCGCCCCCAAGGCCCTCGAGGATCTGGCCGAACACAACTGCCTGGCGTTCAACCTGCAGGGTGGCCAGCAGCGCGGCTGGACCTTCCTGCGCGATGGAAAACAGGTGGTGGTCAAGGTTTCCGGCAATCTCGATTGCAATGACGGCGAGCTCCTCTACAACTGGGTCAAACAGGGCCTGGGCATCGGCTGGCGCTCGACCTGGGAGATTCAGGCTGAACTCAAGCGCGGGCAGTTGGTTACGGTGCTCGACGAGTTCGCCGTGCCGGCTTACGACATTCAGGCGGTCTATCCGCAGCAGCGTTATTTGCCCGCCAAGGTGCGTTTTTTCATCGACTACCTGAAAACGATCTACAGCAGCCCGGGGTATTGGGAAGGATGAAAGGCGGCTAAATTGTATACAGGTACTAATTTTATATGTGCTGGAAATATTATTTATTGTGTACTATTTATGTGTGGGCTTGTCCCGCCTGTTCGCTCCGGGCGATGACGTCGTGCGTGCAGGCCCTGTTCCCATCCATTTTCCGAGAGGGCTCTACATATGAGCGCTATGAACCTGCACACCGCGACTACCATCAGCAACCAAGCCCTGGCGCTTGGCCGGGAGCTGTCCGCGGCACCGTTGACTGTTGCCGTGCTGGATGCCGGCGGCCACCTGATCAGCCTGCAGCGTGAGGACGGCGCGAGCCTGCTACGCCCGCAGATAGCCATCGGCAAGGCTTGGGGCGCGGTGGCGCTGGGCAAGGGCTCGCGTGCCATCGCGGCAGACGCGCTGCAGCGGCCGGCCTTTATCGGTGCGCTGAATAACCTGGTCGACGGCAAGCTGGTGCCGGCGGCGGGTGGTGTATTAATCCGTGACGAGCAGGGCGAAGTGATCGGCGCCATCGGTATCACCGGCGATACCTCGGACATCGACGAGCAGTGTGCGATTGGCGCGGTGGAGTCGGTGGGGCTGACCGCCGATGCCGGGGGCGCGGCCTGATCCATTGGGAGGGGCTTTAGCCACGACGAGAGTTCTAACAGTTCGCCGCTAAAGCCCCTCCCACTGAGCCCACGGGCAGTGACCTAAGCCAAGGGTAGGGCGCACAACCAGGCTCAGGCGCGGGTGACTTGCTCGGAGGCACTGGGTTGGTTTTCGTCAATCTCACAGCCCTTGATCACCAGGCGGATGATGGTCTGCGCGGCGGCTTCGTAGTCGGCGTCGTCCAGATTGGCTTTGCCGGTGACGGTGGCGATCTGCCAGTCGAAGTCGGCGTAGGTCTGGGTCGCGGCCCAGATGCTGAACATCAGGTGATGCGGGTCAACCTTGGCCATCAGGCCCTGGTCGACCCAGCCTTGGATGCACGCAATATTGTGTTTGGCTTGAGTATTCAGTTGCGCGGTTTGATCGGCGGACAGGTGCGGCGCACCGTGCATGATTTCGCTGGCGAACACCTTGGAGGCCGATGGCAGTTCGCGGGAGATACGGATCTTCGAGCGGATGTAGGCGCGCAGCACGTCAGCCGGTTGGCCCGGCTGATTGAAGGGGGCAGATGCCTCCAATAGCGGTTCGATAATACTTTCCAGTACTTCGCGGTAGAGATTTTCTTTTGACTTGAAATAGTAATAGACGTTGGGCTTGGGCACCCCGGCCTTGGCAGCGATATCGCTGGTTTTACTGGCGGCAAAGCCTTTGTCGGCGAACTCCTCACTGGCTGCGCGTAAAATCAGCGCGGTGTTACGTTCGCGAATACTGGTCATAGGCCTCGTTGCTTCTTTCGATCGCCCGGCGCTGGGCAGCGGCGGGCATGGTAGCACCGGCTTTGCGCGGCGCTCAAGGCGAGTGGCGGGGCTCGATCGGGCTTTCTGACTTTCTGGTCAGGTCGTTGTATACAGAATTCAACTTATCTGTTTTGATCGGGTTAAATGCATTCATAACAAAAGTCTCGGCTCGTTGAGCTCTAGGAGACCTGCAGTGAACAATCAACTGGTTGACCCCTTCGGTCGACGCATCACCTACTTGCGTTTGTCGGTTACTGATCGATGCGACTTTCGTTGCACCTACTGCATGAGCGAGGACATGGTCTTCGCTGCGCGCGAGCAGATTCTCAGCCTTGAAGAACTGTATAACGTGGCGGACGCGTTTATCGGGCTTGGGGTAAAACGCATCCGCATCACCGGAGGTGAGCCACTGGTGCGCAAGAATGTGTTGAGCCTGCTGACCCGCCTAGGCCAGCGTCCTGAGCTGGAGGACTTGGCCATCACCACCAACGGCTCACAACTGACCGAATTGGCGCCGCAGTTGCAGGCCGCTGGGGTCAAACGTCTGAATGTCAGCCTGGACTCACTCCAGCGCGAACGGTTTGCTGTCTTTACCCGCCGCGACAAACTCGAACAAGTATTAGCAGGCATCGATACAGCGCGGGCTGCTGGCTTTAGCAAAATAAAACTCAACACCGTGGTGCAGAAAGGCCGTAACGACGATGAAGTGCTCGATCTTGTCGAGTTCGCCATGGCCCGTGGTTTGGACATCAGCTTTATCGAGGAAATGCCCCTAGGCAGTATTACCAGCCACCAGCGCGAGCAGACGTTTTGTTCCAGTGATGAGGTGCGCGAACGTATCGAACAACGCCACGCCTTGGTGCGTAGCAGCAAGCTGACTGGCGGCCCGTCGCGTTATTGGCAGGTGGTAGGCAGCGACAGCCAAATAGGTTTTATTTCCCCCCATAGCCACAACTTTTGCGGTGACTGCAATCGCGTACGCGTGACCGCTGAAGGCAAGTTAGTACTTTGCCTGGGTCATGAAAATGCCCTGGATCTTAAAAGTCTGATGCGCGCTCACCCTGGTGACAGCGAACGACTGCGCGATGCCTTGCAGCAGGCCTTACAGCTTAAACCCGAACGCCATCACTTCGAGACTGATGCTCAGGTGCAGGTGGTGCGTTTTATGAGCATGACGGGCGGCTAGCATCGCGCTGCCTTTGCTGGGCTTTGCGCGGCTTTATTGATTCCCATATCACGATTCAACAGGAGGTCTGCTGTGAAACCCTCGCACGTCTGCAGTTTGTTCGTCGTTGTCTGTTCCAGCGCGGTCAGTGCTGAGCGTTATGTGATCGGTGTCGAGAAATTGGCCTTTGCGCCGCACTACAGCATCGATGCACAAGGCCAGTATCAGGGCTTTGCCCGTGACCTGTTTGGCCTGTTTGGGGAAAAGAGCGGTGTCGAATTGAGCTACAAGGTATTGCCTGTTGAGCAGCTACTGCCAGCACTGCTTAGCGCTCAAGTGGATTTCAAGTACCCCGACAGCGAGACCTGGGCGCAGGTGCAAAAGGCCGGCCATACACTTACCTACAGTCAGGACGTGGTTGAGTATGTGGACGGCGTGCTGGTGGCGCCGCAGCGCCTTGGACGACCTCTCGAACAGCTTAAACGCCTAGCCATGGTCAATGGCTGGACGCCGTGGGGCTATCAGCAGCGCATCGATGCCGGGCTGATTGAGCTGACCTACAGCGATGATTTGCGCCAAATGATCCGCCAGGCTATGAAGAGGGACACCGATGGCGCGTACTTCAACGTGGCGGTCGCCACTCATTACCTGGATAACATTCGCGCGCGTCCCGGAGCGCTGATATTCGACCCCAAACTGCCGTATAACCGCGGCACTTTTAAACTGTCGAGCATCAAGCATGCTGACGTTATCAAGCGTTTCGATCGTTTTTTGATCGATTATCAAAGCGAAATTGCGGCGCTCAAAAGTCAGTATAAAGTCGAAGCCAATCTGGATGCTGAGCGTGTCGGCGTGGAACAGTGGAAGCTCGACTTCCTCGAGCGTAAGAAGCTCAAGGAGGCTCAAACACGTTAATGCGTTGGGGGTAATAAAGATGGTTTCGTATGATTCGGACCTAGGGATAGGCCTGGTGAGTCAACCCCGATAACTGTATCGGCGCCGGGGTTGATTTTTTGTGATCCAAACTCACGTAGTAACGCTTATTCGTCGGCTAAGTGCTTATAGCACTAGGCTTTTGATGGCCGGTGGTTTAGCGGTATTCGCAGAGGTAGGCGGTGTCGGTGACGACCTTGAGCTGGAACGTGCTGTTAGCCGGCACAGTGAACTGGCTACCGCTGATGAAGGTTTCCCAGCTTTCGCTGTCAGGCAGTTTGACGGTCAGGGCGCCGGCGACTACATGCATGACTTCCAGCTGGTTGGTACCGAATTCGTATTCGCCAGCAGCCATCACGCCAATGGTGGCAGGGCCTTCAGCCATGCCGAAGGCAATGGATTTAACGGTGCCATCGAAGTACTCATTGACCTTAAACATCTGCAATTCCTCGGAGGAGTATTAAAAGGCAATCCTGCCTTCAATGGCAGGCCATAGAAAGGCCTGCAAGTATGCACAAGCGCTTTTTCTGCGTCATCTGAAACTGCAAGCCAGGCTGGTTTAGAGCCGCCTTTAGGCTGCAGAGGTATTCAGCTGGTGGTTTTGGCGATGCAGTCTTTCCATTGACACGGCGAATTTTGGGCAAGCGCTCTATTCGTGCCGCACGTATTAAAACCGTTGCGGCGATGGATAACCCCTGCCGGCGGGCGCGACCATACAGTTTTGTCCTAAGGCTGTACTGGCGCTTGCTTGATGTGGCGGGCATGCTTGCAGCCAATAGGTGTCTGCGCAGTCGTCGTAGGTGCATTGTTAAGCAAGGCTGTGCAGGTCTTGGGCGGCAGGCCTTAAGTGAAGAAAATAAGGGGCGTATATGGCAAAGCTGGCGTTTATCGGGCTGGGCGTGATGGGTTATCCAATGGCCGGGCATCTGGCTCGTGCCGGGCACCAGGTGTGTGTGTACAACCGCACTGCAGCCAAGGCGGCGCAGTGGGTCGGCGAATACGCCGGCAGCCATGCACCGACCCCGCGTGAAGCGGCAGCAGATGCTGAGTTTGTGATGGTTTGCGTCGGTAATGACGATGATCTTCGAGGCGTTGTGCTGGGAGAGCAGGGCGCTTTTGCTGGCATGCAGCCGGGCGCCGTATTGATTGATCACACCACGGCGTCGGCGCAAGTGGCACGCGAATTGGCCGAGCAGGCAGCGGTGCTGCAGTTGGGCTTTCTCGATGCGCCGGTGTCTGGCGGTCAGGCCGGTGCAGAGAACGGCGCTTTAACCATCATGGTTGGTGGTGAGGTGGCGACCTATGCCAGGGCCGAGCCGGTTATCCAGGCTTATGCGCGTATGGCGCGGCTGATGGGTGAGGCCGGTAGCGGTCAGCTGACTAAAATGGTTAATCAGATCTGCATCGCCGGACTGGTTCAGGGGTTGTCCGAAGCGCTGCATTTCGCTCAGTGCGCGGGGCTCGACGCGCAGGGGGCGATGGAAGTGATCAGCAAGGGCGCGGCGCAGTCCTGGCAGCTAGAGAATCGTCACAAAACCATGCTCGCCGGTGAGTTCGAGCATGGCTTTGCCGTGGACTGGATGCGTAAGGATCTGTCGATCCTGTTAGCCGAAGCCCGAAGCAATGGCGCGCAGCTGCCGGTCACCGCGCTGGTTGATCAGTTTTATGCCGACGTTCAGAACATGGGCGGTGGCCGCTGGGACACGTCAAGTCTTTTGGCTCGCCTCCAGGGCCGTAAGCAGAGTTAGGTGTGATGCCTAGGGTATAAGGTCTGCGGCTGACTTATGTGCCGAGCAGTTGCCTCAGCTCTTTAGTTGATGGTGCTAAGGCGCGTCTACGGCGCTTTGTTTTCGTCTGAATCTTTAAGCCCTGGATACAGAACTCAGAAAAGGCGGCGTAGAATCCGCTGCTTTTACAGTTTTGCGGGTCTCGAGGTTTGCCATTGATGAATTGTCGTGCTGGCTGCGGTGCTTGTTGCATTGCCCCTTCGATCAGCTCTCCGATCCCAGGTATGCCCGACGGCAAGCCGGCGGGGGTGCGTTGCGTGCAGCTGGATGTGGATAACCACTGTTTAATCTTCGGTCTGCCCGAGCGGCCAGCAGTGTGTTCGGCGTTTCAGGCTGCTGAGTATGTGTGCGGCGATACTAATGCGCAGGCTTTGCAGTTGCTGGGCTGGCTGGAACAAAGTACCGCGATTACCGTCTGAGGCTGTGGCGGAGGGGCGGCTCGGTTGCCGGCAGCATGATGGTGAGTCGTAAAGTTTGTGCAGCAGTGCCCACTCGCTAACCAATTGACTGAGCAACTCTAAAATGTGAAGCGCAGATGCAAAAAAAGGCTGCCCAATGGCAGCCTTTTTTGTGCGGCGGGAGCTGAGTTATTTCTTCAGGTCACGCTGCGGGTAGCCGGTGTACAGCTGGCGTGGACGGCCAATCTTGTAAGGGCTAGAAAGCATTTCTTTCCAGTGCGAAATCCAGCCGACAGTCCGCGCCAGAGCGAAGATTACAGTGAACATGCTAGTCGGAATGCCGATCGCTTTGAGGATAATGCCCGAGTAGAAGTCTACGTTGGGATATAGCGAGCGCTCGATGAAGTAGGGGTCGGTTAGGGCGATTTCTTCAAGACGCATCGCCAGTTCCAACTGCGGGTCATTCTTAATGCCCAGCTCTTTCAACACTTCGTCGCAGGTTTGCTTCATCACCGTGGCACGCGGGTCGCGGTTTTTGTAAACGCGGTGGCCGAAACCCATCAGTTTGAATGGGTCATCCTTGTCCTTGGCCTTGGCGATGTAGGTATCGATATTGTCGACACTGCCAATCTCGTCAAGCATGGCGAGAACAGCTTCATTAGCGCCACCATGGGCCGGGCCCCAAAGTGCTGCGATACCGGCAGCGATACAGGCAAACGGATTGGCGCCCGAAGAACCTGCCAAGCGCACAGTAGAAGTAGAGGCGTTCTGCTCATGGTCGGCGTGCAGGATAAAGATCTTATCCATGGCCTTGGCCAGTACCGGGCTGATCGGTTTGATCTCGCACGGGGTGTTAAACATCATGTGCAGGAAGTTTTCCGCGTAGTTCAAGTCATTACGCGGGTACATCATCGGCTGACCCATGGAGTACTTGTAGGTCATAGCCGCGATGGTTGGCATCTTAGCGATCAGGCGCATGGCCGAGACTTCGCGGTGATGCGGGTTCTTGATGTCCAGCGAGTCGTGATAGAAGGCCGACAGAGCACCCACTACGCCGCACATGATAGCCATCGGGTGAGCATCGCGCCGGAAGCCGTTATAAAAGGTCTTCAGTTGCTCGTGAACCATAGTGTGGTTCTTGATGGTGCTAACAAAGGTCGCTTTTTCTTCTGCGTTCGGCAGTTCGCCGTTCAGCAGCAGGTAGCAGGTCTCGAGATAATCTGATTGCTCTGCCAGTTGTTCAATGGGATAGCCGCGGTGCAGCAGGATGCCCTGATCACCATCAATATAGGTAATCTTCGACTCGCACGAAGCGGTGGACATAAAGCCAGGATCAAAAGTGAAACGGCCCGTGGCGGTTAAGCCCCGTACGTCAATTACATCGGGACCAACGGTGCCGGATAAAACGGGCAGCTCGACGGGGGCTGCGCCCTCGATGATCAACTGCGCTTTTTTGTCAGCCATGTTTGGCCTCCTAGTTATGCTTGAAATCATCTGACTGCCCCCCACGCAGGGCCCGCACCACTATAGTGAGATAAATTCGAATGTCAATTTGCGAAAAGCCAGGCGGCAGAAGGGTTTGCGGGTGTTTTAGAGGTTTTAAAAATCGCTCTTACGCCATTTATTAAAGCGGCGCAATGCGCTTTTAGGTAAGGGGCTTTGCGTTGTCATTAGTAACCTAACTGTCTATACTCTGGGCCCAACTACCAAGGGCTTTACGCCAGTATTTTGGTGGTTGTCACTCCTTGGGTGATGGGTACCTGACCAGTGCACCTCCCGACAACTTTGCCCTGATAGTTAGGGGCTCTCAGTGTGATAAAAAAGCCGTGAATAGCCAAAGACCTGTAAACCTAGACCTTAGGACTATCAAACTCCCAATCACTGCTTACACGTCCATCCTTCACCGTATCTCCGGTGTCATCCTCTTTGTTGGTATTGCCATCCTGCTCTATGGCCTCGACAAGTCGCTGACCTCCGCAGAGGGCTTTGCCCAGGTGCAAGAATGTTTGACCAGCCCGCTGGCCAAGTTCGTGATTTGGGGGCTGTTGTCCGCTTTGCTGTACCACCTGGTGGCCGGTGTACGCCACTTGATCATGGATATGGGCATCGGTGAGACGCTGGAAGGCGGCAAGCTGGGTTCGAAAATCGTTCTCGTCGTATCAGCGATCGTGATCGTGCTGCTGGGGGTGTGGATATGGTAACCAACGTCACGAATTTCTCGCGTTCGGGTCTTTATGACTGGATGGCGCAGCGTGTTTCTGCTGTCGTCCTCGCGGCTTATGTGCTGTTTCTGCTCGGCTTTATCCTGTGTAACCCAGGTTTGGGTTATGCCGAGTGGCAGGCGCTGTTCTCCAATAACGCAATGCGCATCTTTAGCCTGTTGACTCTGGTGGCGCTCAGCGTTCACGCCTGGGTTGGCATGTGGACAATTTCCACCGACTACCTGACGCCGATGGCGCTGGGTAAGTGGGCTACTGCCGTGCGTTTTCTGTTCCAGGCTGCGTGTGGCGTTGCCATGTTCGCGTTCTTCGCCTGGGGCGTGCAGATTTTTTGGGGTAATTGATCCATGACAAGCATTCGCACTCTTTCATATGACGCCATCATCATCGGCGGCGGCGGCGCGGGCATGCGCGCGGCGTTGCAATTGGCTCAGGGTGGTCACAAGACCGCTGTAGTTACCAAGGTTTTCCCGACGCGTTCACACACTGTGTCTGCTCAGGGCGGCATTACCTGCGCCATCGCTTCGGCTGATCCGAACGATGATTGGCGCTGGCACATGTACGATACCGTCAAGGGCTCCGACTATATCGGCGACCAAGACGCAATCGAGTACATGTGTTCCGTAGGCCCAGAAGCCGTATTCGAACTCGAGCACATGGGCTTGCCGTTCTCCCGTACCGAGCAAGGCCGCATTTATCAGCGCCCGTTCGGTGGTCAGTCCAAGGGGCCGGATAACCCGACCCAGGCAGCCCGCACCTGCGCTGCAGCTGACCGTACTGGTCACGCGCTGCTGCACACCCTGTACCAGGCCAACTTAAAAGCGGGCACTTCGTTCTTGAACGAGTGGTATGCGGTCGATCTGGTGAAGAATCAAGATGGTGCTGTAGTCGGCACGATCGCCATTTGCATCGAAACTGGCGAAACCGTCTACATCCGCTCCAAGGCCACTGTACTGGCTACTGGCGGTGCTGGCCGTATCTACGCGTCCACTACTAACGCCCTGATCAATACGGGTGATGGTATTGGTATGGCCCTGCGTGCCGGCGTGCCGGTGCAGGACATCGAAATGTGGCAGTTCCACCCGACGGGTATCGCCGGTGCCGGTACGTTGGTAACTGAAGGTTGCCGTGGTGAAGGTGGTTACCTGATCAACAAGCACGGCGAGCGTTTCATGGAGCGTTATGCGCCAAATGCCAAAGACCTCGCCGGTCGCGACGTAGTCGCGCGCTCGATGGTCAAGGAAATCATCGCCGGTAACGGTTGTGGTCCAGATGGCGATCATGTGATGTTGAAACTCGATCACCTGGGTGAGGACGTGCTACACAGCCGCCTGCCGGGTATCTGCGAGCTGTCGAAGACCTTTGCTCACGTCGATCCGGTTGTGGCGCCAATCCCGGTAGTACCGACCTGCCACTACATGATGGGCGGCGTGCCGACCAATATTCATGGTCAGGCGATTACTCAGGATGCTAATGGCAACGACAAGATCATCGACGGCCTGTTTGCTGTAGGTGAAGTGGCCTGCGTATCGGTTCACGGTGCCAACCGTCTGGGCGGCAACTCGCTGCTCGATCTGGTGGTATTCGGCCGTGCGGCTGGCATCCACTTGGAGAAAGCGCTGAAAGAAGGCGTTGAAGTACGTGGTGCATCCGAGACTGACATTGAGCTGTCGCTTAAACGTCTGGCTGGCGTCAACGAGCGTACTACCGGCGAAGACGTTGCGCCGCTGCGTAAAGAACTGCAGAACTGCATGCAAAACTACTTCGGTGTATTCCGCACCGGTGAGTACATGCAGAAGGGCATACAACAACTGACCGACCTGCGTGAGCGTATCTCGAACGTTAAGATCGCAGATAAGAGTCAGGCGTTTAACACTGCGCGCATTGAGGCGCTGGAACTGCAAAACCTTCTCGAAGTTGCCGAGGCAACTGCGGTGGCAGCTGAGGTCCGTAAGGAGTCTCGTGGTGCTCACGCTCGTGAAGACTTTGAAGAGCGTGACGACGAAAACTGGCTGTGCCACTCCCTGTATTTCCCAGGTGAGAAGCGCGTCAGCAAGCGTGCTGTTAACTTCACGCCGAAGACAGTGCCAGCGTTTGAACCCAAGATTCGTACTTACTAAGGGTGGCCGATATGTCGCAAGCCAATCTGTTGCAAGTAAGCGTTTATCGTTATAACCCGGAGCAGGATACTGCCCCGTTTATGCAGGAATTCCAGGTCGATACCGGCGGCAAGGACGTTATGGTCCTTGACGTACTTGCGTTGATCAAGGAACAGGATCAAGGCTTTTCTTATCGTCGTTCCTGCCGCGAGGGCGTATGTGGCTCCGACGGTATGAATATAAACGGTAAGAATGGCCTAGCCTGCATCACACCGCTTTCGGCTACTGGGCTTACCGGTGGCAAGCTAGTGATTCGTCCTCTGCCTGGCCTGCCGGTCATTCGTGACTTAGTGGTTGATATGAGCATCTTCTACAAGCAGTACGAGAAGGTGCAGCCGTTTTTGCAGAACGATACGCCGGCTCCGGCCATCGAGCGTCTGCAGACTCCGGAAGAGCGCGAGAAGCTGGACGGTCTGTATGAGTGCATCCTGTGCGCCTGCTGCTCAACCAGCTGCCCGTCCTTCTGGTGGAATCCAGACAAGTTCCTCGGTCCAGCTGCGTTGCTGCAAGCTTATCGTTTCTTGGCGGACAGCCGTGATACCAAGACCGAAGAGCGTCTGGCATCGTTGGATGATCCGTTTAGTGTGTTCCGCTGCCGCGGCATCATGAACTGTGTGAATGTCTGCCCTAAGGGTCTCAACCCGACAAAGGCAATTGGCCACGTACGCAATATGCTGTTGCAGAGCGGTACCTGATTCACGATTGTTTGCTAGACCTGTAACACCTGCGGCGCTGGTTTCTATCCAGCGCCGTGGTTTTAGCCAGAACTGCTGCTCACAAAGCGGTGGTTCTACCTTGAAAAATATGACGACCAGCAGGGGCATCCGGGCTGGTGCCCGGACTATCTGCGGGATCCGTGGTGGCTTACCAGTCGCTGCTTCAGGACTGACAGCCATACGGTTTCTTCGCCGGTGGTGTCCCCTTACCGAGGGTGACCAAGCATGCAAGAAAGCGTGATGCAGCGCATGTGGGACAGTGCCCACCTATCCGGTGGTAACGCTGCCTATGTGGAAGAGCTCTATGAGCTTTACCTGCACGATCCCAACGCTGTGCCAGAAGAGTGGCGCACTTACTTCCAGAAGTTGCCGACTGACGGCAGCGCCGCTACAGACGTATCGCACTCAACGATTCGCGATCATTTCGTCTTGCTCGCTAAAAATCAGCGCCGCGCCCAACCGGTGTCCGCTGGTAGCGTCAGCAGTGAGCACGAGAAGAAGCAAGTCGAAGTGCTGCGCCTGATTCAGGCTTATCGCATGCGCGGCCATCAGGCTGCTCAGCTCGATCCGCTTGGCCTCTGGCAACGTCCTGCTCCGGATGATCTGGTGATCAATCACTATGGTTTGACGGATGCTGATCTCGACACCACATTCCGCACCGGCGGGCTTCACCTTGGTAAGGAAGAAGCCACTCTGCGCGAAATTCGTGATGCGTTGCAGCAGACATATTGCCGCACCATCGGTGCCGAGTTCACCCATATCGTCGATTCCGAGCAGCGCAGCTGGTTCCAGCAGCGTCTGGAAAGCGTGCGTAGCCGTCCGCAATATTCGGTCGACGTGCAGAGCCATCTGCTGGAGCGCCTGACTGCCGCCGAAGGTTTGGAGAAGTACCTGGGCACTAAATACCCGGGCACCAAGCGCTTTGGTCTGGAAGGTGGCGAGAGCCTGATCCCGCTGCTCGATGAACTGATTCAGCGCTCTGGTTCTTACGGCACCAAGGAAGTCGTTATCGGCATGGCCCACCGTGGCCGCCTCAACGTACTGGTTAACACCTTCGGTAAGAACCCGCGTGATTTGTTCGACGAGTTCGAAGGCAAAAAAACCGCCGGCTTGTCTTCTGGTGACGTGAAATACCACCAGGGTTTCTCCTCCAACGTGATGACCGCTGGCGGCGAAGTGCACCTGGCGATGGCGTTTAACCCTTCGCACCTGGAGATCGTTTCTCCGGTGGTCGAGGGTTCCGTGCGTGCTCGTCAGGATCGTCGTAACGATGCATCCGGTGAGAAGGTTCTTCCTGTTTCCCTACATGGTGACGCGGCATTTGCCGGTCAGGGTGTGGTCATGGAAACCTTCCAGATGTCGCAGACCCGTGGCTTCAAAACGGGCGGCACCATCCATATCGTCATCAATAATCAGGTTGGCTTTACCATCAGCAACCCGCTGGACTCGCGTTCCACCGAGTACTGCACCGATGTGGCGAAGATGATTCAAGCGCCGATCCTGCACGTAAACGGTGACGATCCAGAAGCTGTGTTGTTTGTAACGCAGCTGGCCGTCGATTACCGCATGCAGTACAAGCGTGACGTGGTCATTGACCTGGTTTGCTACCGCCGTCGCGGTCACAACGAGGCCGACGAGCCGAGCGGCACTCAGCCGATCATGTATCAGCAGATCAGCAAGCAGCGCACCACCCGTGAGCTGTATGCCGACGCGCTGACCGCTGCACAGCGTCAGACGACTGAAGAGGTGCAGGCTAAGATCGACGAGTACCGCACTGCGCTGGATAACGGCCAGCATGTGGTCAAGAGTCTGGTCAAAGAGCCGAACAAGGAGCTTTTCGTCGATTGGCGTCCGTATCTGGGGCATACCTGGACCGCACGGCACGACACACGTTTCGAGTTGAAAACCCTGCAAGAACTCTCGAACAAGCTGCTGGAAATCCCAGAAGGTGTGGTTGTCCAGCGCCAGGTGGCGAAGATTCTGGAAGACCGGCAGAAAATGGGTGCGGGTGCGCTGTCGATCAACTGGGGTTACGCCGAAACAATGGCGTACGCGACCCTGTTGTTTGAAGGCCATCCTATCCGCATGACCGGCCAGGACATCGGCCGTGGTACGTTCTCGCACCGCCATGCGGTACTGCATAACCAGAAAGATGCCAGTGCCTATGTGCCACTGAAGAACCTATATGGCGGCCAGCCAGCCTTTGACCTGTATGACTCCTTCCTCTCGGAAGAAGCAGTACTGGCCTTTGAATATGGCTACGCCACCACTCAGCCAAATGCGCTGGTTATTTGGGAAGCCCAGTTTGGTGACTTTGCCAACGGTGCCCAGGTGGTATTCGACCAGTTCATCTCCAGTGGTGAGCACAAGTGGGGTCGCCTGTGCGGTCTGACCATGTTGCTGCCGCACGGTTATGAAGGGCAGGGGCCAGAGCACAGCTCAGCGCGTCTGGAGCGCTACCTGCAACTGTGCGCTGAGCACAACATGCAAGTGGCAGTACCGACCACCCCAGCACAGATCTACCACTTGCTGCGTCGTCAGGTGATCCGTCCGCTGCGCAAACCACTGGTCGTATTGACGCCGAAGTCGCTGTTGCGCCACAAACTGGCCATCTCGACGCTCGAAGATCTCGCCGAGGGTTCGTTCCAGACCGTGATCCCAGAAAACGATGCAATCGACCCGAAAAAAGTCGAGCGCTTGGTCCTGTGCAGCGGCAAGGTTTACTACGATCTCCTGGAAAAACGCCGCAACGAAGGCCGCGAAGACATCGCTATTGTGCGTATCGAGCAGCTCTATCCGTTCCCGGAAGATGATTTGACCGAGACCTTGTCTGCGTACAAGAACCTCAAACACATCGTCTGGTGTCAGGAAGAGCCGATGAACCAGGGCGCCTGGTACTGTAGCCAGCATCACATGCGTCGCGTGGCAACAGCGCACAAAAAATCGCTGTTCCTCGAGTACGCCGGTCGTGATGCGTCTGCCGCTCCAGCCTGTGGTTATGCATCGATGCACGCCGAACAGCAGGAAAAACTCCTGCAAGACGCCTTTACTGTTTAACGCCTTCGTGCAGCAGGCGGCCGAATGGGTCGCCTGCTAGAAGAAACCGAATTTAAGGAACCACACACAATGGCTATCGAGATCAAAGCCCCTACTTTCCCCGAATCGGTTGCCGACGGCACCGTGGCCACTTGGCACAAGAAACCGGGCGATGCGGTCAAGCGCGACGAGCTGATCGTCGACATTGAAACCGACAAAGTGGTGATCGAAGTGCTGGCCGAGGCCGATGGTGTCCTCGCGCAAATCATCAAAAATGAAGGCGATACCGTCCTCAGTAACGAAGTGCTGGGTTCGCTGGGTGAGGGTGGCGCTGCTGCTCCGGCCCCGGCTGCCGCCGCTCAGGCTGCTGCGCCTGCAGCTGCTCCAGCGGTTGCCGCTGGTGATGACCAGATCCTTTCGCCGGCTGCGCGCAAAATCGCCGAAGAAAATGGCATCGATCCGAACAGCATCGCGGGCACCGGCAAAGGTGGTCGGGTGACTAAAGAAGACGTCGTGGCCGCCGTTGACGCGAAGAAGAACGCCCCTGCAACCCCAGCTGCCAAGCCAGCTGCTCCTGCTGCTGCAGCGCCAGTCTTCGCTTCGGGTGATCGTACCGAGAAGCGCGTACCGATGACCCGCGTACGTGCCACCGTGGCCCGCCGCCTGGTTGAGGCGCAGTCGAACATGGCTATGCTGACCACTTTCAACGAAGTCGACATGACCGAAGTCATGGCGCTGCGTTCGAAGTACAAGGACCTGTTTGAGAAGTCCCATAACGGCGTGCGCCTGGGCTTTATGTCGTTCTTCGTCAAAGCCGCTACTGAAGCACTGAAGCGCTTCCCAGCGGTCAACGCTTCGATTGATGGCGCCGACATTGTTTACCACGGCTACGCGGACGTAGGCGTCGCAGTATCCAGCGATCGTGGGCTGGTGGTACCGGTACTGCGTAATGCGGAACTGATGAGCCTGGCTGAAATCGAAAACGGTATTGCTACTTTCGGTAAGAAGGCCCGTGACGGTAAATTGTCGATCGATGAAATGACCGGCGGTACCTTCACCATTACTAATGGCGGCACCTTCGGCTCGATGATGTCGACGCCGATTGTCAACCCACCGCAAGCTGCGATCCTGGGGATGCACAATATCCTGCAGCGCCCGATGGCAATCAACGGCCAAGTGGTGATCCGTCCAATGATGTACCTGGCGTTGTCTTACGACCATCGCCTGATTGATGGTAAGGAAGCCGTGACCTTCCTGGTAACCATCAAAAACTTGCTGGAAGACCCGGCGCGTCTGCTGCTGGATATCTAACAGCCAGTTTCTCCCACGGCGGCCCTGCAAATGGGGCCGTCCGGTTTATTCGAGAAGGAATACGTTATGACCCAAAAATTCGACGTGGTAGTCATCGGTGCCGGCCCTGGCGGTTATGTAGCCGCGATCAAAGCCGCTCAGCTTGGTCTGAAAACAGCGTGCATTGAGAAGTATCAGGATAAGGAGGGTAAGACTGCCCTCGGTGGTACTTGCCTGAACGTCGGCTGTATTCCGTCTAAGGCACTGCTGGACAGCTCCTGGAAATACTACGAAGCGAAGGACCATTTCGCCATTCACGGTATCGAAGCCAAGGGCGTTACCATCGACGTACCGGCAATGATTGGCCGTAAAGCCAACATCGTGAAAAACCTTACCGGTGGCGTCGCTACTCTGTTCAAGGCCAACGGCGTAACCCTGCTCGAAGGTCACGGCAAGCTGCTGGCGGGTAAGCAGGTTGAAGTCACCGGTTCTGATGGCAAGACGCAGATCGTTGAAGCTGAGAACGTGATTCTGGCCTCCGGCTCCAAGCCGATTGACATCCCACCGGCTCCAGTTGATCAAGATGTGATCGTCGACTCCACTGGCGCTCTGGAATTCCAGAGCGTACCGAAGAAGCTGGGCGTGATTGGCGCCGGTGTCATCGGTCTGGAGCTGGGTTCGGTCTGGGCGCGTCTTGGTGCTGAAGTCACAGTGCTGGAAGCTTTGGACAAGTTCCTCCCGGCTGCCGACGAGCAGATCGCCAAAGAAGCACTGAAGACCTTCACCAAGCAAGGCTTGAAAATCCGTCTGGGCGCACGCGTTACCGGTTCGGAAGTGAAGAAGAAGCAGGTTACTGTTAACTTCACCGACGCTGAAGGCGAGCAGAGCATCGTTTTCGACAAGTTGATCGTTGCTGTCGGCCGTCGCCCAGTGACCACTGACCTGTTGGCCGCTGATAGCGGTGTCGACATGGACGAGCGTGGCTTCATCTTTGTTGACGACCAGTGCGCCACCAGTGTCCCAGGTGTTTATGCCATTGGTGACGTGGTGCGTGGTGCGATGCTGGCTCACAAAGCCTCGGAAGAAGGCATCATGGTTGCTGAGCGCATCGCCGGTCACAAAGCCCAGATGAACTACGACCTGATCCCGTCCGTTATCTACACCCACCCGGAAATCGCATGGGTCGGTAAGACCGAGCAGCAGCTGAAGACCGAAGGTGTGGCCGTTAACGTTGGCACCTTCCCGTTCGCAGCTAGCGGTCGTGCCATGGCGGCTAACGACACCGGCGGCCTGGTTAAAGTAATTGCTGATGCCACTACCGACCGTGTTCTGGGTGTCCACGTGATTGGTCCGAGCGCTGCCGAGCTGGTCCAGCAGGGCGCAATCGGTATGGAATTCGGCACCAGCGCCGAGGATCTGGGGATGATGGTCTTCTCCCACCCGACGCTGTCCGAAGCACTGCACGAAGCTGCATTGGCAGTGAATGGCCAGGCCATTCACATCGCCAACCGTAAGAAGCGTTAAATCGTTGTTGGTTTGAATGGTGGCCTGCGCCGGCGTTGTGTACCGGCGCAGTCCACCGCTCAAACAGGAAGAACCACGGCAGATGACCCGCGTTCAGCTTCTTAAGCTGCTGCGCGGAATATCAGCCGGATTGCCCTAGAAGCAGTCACAGGTGGTGCGGCACCACAAGTGCAGCACCGTATGCGCAATACCTAAACGAAGACGGTAGACAAGCATGAATCTCCACGAGTATCAGGGTAAGCAGCTGTTCGCTGAATACGGCCTGCCCGTATCCAAGGGCTTCGCGGTAAACACCCCAGAAGAAGCCGCAGCAGCTTGCGACAAAATTGGCGGTACCGAGTGGGTCGTTAAGGCTCAGGTCCACGCCGGTGGTCGCGGTAAAGCGGGCGGCGTGAAGCTGGTTAAGAGCAAAGAAGACGCTAAGGCCTTTGCCGCTAACTGGCTGGGCAAGCGTCTGGTGACTTACCAGACAGATGCTAGCGGTCAGCCGGTCAACCAGATTCTGGTCGAATCCTGTACCGACATCGCCAAGGAACTGTACCTGGGCGCCGTTGTTGATCGTTCCAGCCGTCGTATCGTGTTCATGGCGTCCACTGAAGGTGGCGTGGACATCGAGAAGATCGCTCACGACACTCCTGAGAAGATCCTCAAAGCTACCATCGATCCACTGGTCGGCGCTCAGCCGTTCCAGGGTCGCGACCTGGCTTTCCAGCTGGGCCTGCAAGGTGATCAGATCAAGCAGTTCACCCAAATCTTCGTTGGTTTGGCCAAGCTGTTCCAGGACTACGACCTGGCGCTGCTGGAAGTAAACCCGCTGGTGATCAAGGCTGACGGCAATCTGCATTGCCTCGATGCCAAGATCAACATCGACGCCAACGCCCTGTACCGTCAGCCTAAGCTGCGCGCTATGCACGATCCGTCCCAGGACGATCCACGCGAAGCCCACGCTGCCAAGTTCGAACTGAACTACGTTGCGCTGGAAGGCAACATCGGCTGCATGGTCAACGGTGCTGGCCTGGCCATGGGCACCATGGACATTGTCAACCTGCACGGCGGCAAGCCAGCCAACTTCCTCGACGTAGGTGGCGGCGCAACCAAAGAGCGCGTGACCGAAGCCTTCAAGATCATCCTGTCCGACAGCAACGTAGCTGCCGTACTGGTAAACATCTTCGGCGGTATCGTTCGTTGCGACATGATTGCTGAAGGCATCATCGGCGCAGTGAAAGAAGTCGGCGTGACAATTCCGGTTGTCGTTCGCTTGGAAGGTAACAACGCTGAGCTGGGCGCCAAAGTTCTGGCTGAAAGCGGCCTGAATATCATCGCGGCAACCAGCCTGACCGACGCTGCTCAGCAAGTCGTCAAAGCTGCGGAGGGCAAATAATGAGCGTCCTGATCAATAAAGACACCAAAGTTATCTGCCAGGGCTTCACCGGCTCGCAGGGCACTTTCCACTCCGAACAAGCCATCGCTTACGGCACCAAGATGGTTGGCGGCGTGACCCCAGGTAAAGGCGGCACCACTCACCTGAATCTGCCGGTGTTCAACACCGTGCGTGAAGCGGTTGAGCAGACTGGCGCCACTGCCAGCGTGATCTACGTTCCAGCTCCGTTCTGCAAGGACTCGATCCTTGAAGCGGCCATGGGCGGCATCAAGCTGATCGTTTGCATCACCGAAGGCATCGCGACCATCGACATGCTCGAAGCCAAGGTTAAGTGCGACGAGCTGGGCGTGGTCCTGATCGGCCCGAACTGCCCAGGCGTTATCACACCGGGCGAGTGCAAGATCGGCATCATGCCAGGTCACATCCACTTGCCAGGCAAAGTAGGTATCGTGTCGCGTTCCGGCACCCTGACTTACGAAGCTGTTAAGCAGACCACTGACGCCGGTTTCGGTCAGTCCACCTGTGTTGGTATCGGCGGTGACCCGATCCCAGGCTCCAACTTCATCGACATCCTGAAGCTGTTCCAGGAAGACCCGAAGACCGAAGCGATCGTGATGATCGGTGAGATCGGTGGTTCGGCTGAAGAAGAAGCGGCTGCCTACATAAAGGCCAACGTGACCAAGCCTGTAGTTTCTTACATCGCTGGTGTAACCGCTCCGGCGGGCAAGCGTATGGGCCATGCCGGTGCAATCATCTCCGGCGGCAAAGGCACTGCAGACGAGAAGTTCGCAGCCCTGCAAGACGCCGGCGTGAAAACCGTGCGTTCCCTGGCTGACATCGGCAAAGCCCTGGCTGAGCTGACAGGTTGGGAAGTTAAAAAAGCCTAAGGCTTTTTAACTTAAGAAAAGCCACCTTCGGGTGGCTTTTTTTATTTGGGCCATAGGTGAAGTGTCGTTGAGGCGACAGCTTTTTTCATCAGCCCGACAGCCCGACCTACGCCAGTGCCGCTGGCTGAACAAATTCGTTAGGCTTGCAACTAATTAGCGCCTGTTTCGCCACAAGCGGTTCAAGGTGCTGCAGTGGCTCCGCTTAACCGGCGGGGTGACGTTTCCCCGATCCATCGGGAAACCCTCGGAACTTTAACTTTCTGCCTGTGGTATTCCCTTCTATGACACGTTTGAAAGGCTCGGATGTCCTGGCCCTCGGTTTTATGACGTTTGCGTTGTTTCTTGGCGCGGGCAACATTATTTTTCCACCCAGTGCCGGCATGGCAGCGGGTGAGAACATTGTTCCTGCAGCGCTGGGTTTTCTGCTCACGGGCGTCGGCTTGCCGTTGCTGACTATCGTTGCACTGGCGCGCGTGGGCGGCGGTATGGCACTGCTGACTGCACCGCTGGGCAAGCGTGCAGGCATTCTGTTTGCGGTGGCGGTTTACCTGGCTATAGGTCCATTGTTCGCCACGCCACGAACGGCAGTGGTGTCGTTTGAAATGGGCATCGCGCCTTTTAGTGGCGATAACAGCACCGCGTTGCTGCTCTACACCCTGGCTTACTTTGCAGCTGTGCTGTTCTTGTCTCTGAATCCAGGGCAGTTGGTCGACCGCATCGGCAAGTTCATCACTCCTGTTCTACTGGCGGCCTTGCTGGTATTGGGCGGCGCGGCGTTGCTCATCCCCGCTGGTGAGATTGGCCAAGTGTCGGCAGATTACCAGCGTGCGCCATTTGTGCAGGGCTTCCTGCAGGGGTACCTGACCATGGATACCCTGGGTGCGCTGGTGTTCGGGATTGTGATTGCTACCGCGATCCGTGACCAGGGCGTAACCGATAGCAAGCTGGTGACCCGTTACTCGGTGATTGCTGGCTTGATCGCTGCCGTTGGTCTGTCGCTGGTGTACTTGGCGCTGTTCTACCTTGGCGCAACCAGCCAGGGGATTGCCGGTGAAGCGCAGAATGGCGTGCAGGTGCTGACCGCTTATGTGCAGCACACCTTTGGTATTACTGGCAGCCTGTTGTTGGCACTCGTGATCACCCTGGCGTGTTTAACCACCGCTGTGGGCTTGCTGACCGCTTGTGGCGAGTTTTTCAGCAGCCTGTTGCCGGTTTCATATCGAACCGTGGTAATCGCGCTCGGGCTGTTCAGCTTGCTAGTCGCCAACCAAGGGTTGACCCAGTTGATCAGCTTCTCGATTCCGGTTCTCGTAGGGCTGTACCCGCTGGCAATCGTGCTCGTAGCACTGAGTCTGCTGGATGACCTGTGGTGTTCCTCGGCGCGGGTATTCCGCCCGGTTATGGCGGTAACCTTGATTTTTGGTTTGGTTGACGGTGTTGCCGCCGCTGGCGGTAAGGCCCTAATTCCGGATTTCTTCAGCGAATTGCCGCTGGCCGATCAAAGCCTTGGCTGGCTGTTGCCGGTGCTGGTTACGTTGGTGCTGGCCGTGGTGATAGACCGTGCGCTGGGTGCGCCTAAAGCAGCCTCCGTCTAAGTTCTGCTGTTTACTCAAGGCCGCTCAGTGAGCGGCCTTTTTGTTAGCCAGCTGAAAGCCAGGCCTGTCTATAATCGGCACAGGTTAACAAGGAGTTTGCATGTCGATTAGTGATTATTACCTGCCGCACCTGCTTGCTGTTCTCTGGTTTGTACTGTGTTGGGCCGGTTATACCCGTTATGCCCAGGCCAAGGGCCGCACCACACCATGCCTGGCCAGCGTGCTGCATCTGTACCGTGAAGACTGGATGCGCCGCATGCTGCTGCGCGACAACCGTATCGCCGATGCCAATGTGATTGGCAACCTGGAGCGCAATGCCTCATTTTTTGCTTCCAGCACGCTGATTATTCTCGCCGGTATTCTTACGGTGCTCGGTGCGTCTGATCGTGCTGTGTCGCTGTTGGCTGATCTGCCGTTTGTCCAGGCTGCCAGCCGCGGGCTGTCCGAGGTCAAGTTGCTGTGTTTGGGGGTGGTGTTCGTTTATGCCTTCTTCACCTTCAGTTGGTGCATGCGTCAGTACAACTTTGCGGCTGTGCTGGTGGGCTCTGCGCCGATGATTGGCGAGCGGCATGTCACCGAGCAGGAGCGCAAAGCCTTCGCAGAGCGCACTGCACGGGTGATTTCCATGGCTGCCAACCAGTTTAACCAAGGGCTGCGCGCCTATTACTTTGGTATGGCGACATTGGCTTGGTTTATCAATCCTTGGTTTTTCATGCTGGTCAGCGCAGGCGTGGTCTTTGTCTTGTACCACCGCGAGTTTCATTCCGATGTGTTGGAAGTGATGGTCTACACCCAAACCCCCGCGTTTGAATCGCCCAAGGAGAAAAGCGAATGAGCATTCCGTTCTGGTGCATTTTTATCAGCGCGCTATTGATATTTATCGCTAAAGCCCCGGTGGCTAAGGCGATGGCGAAGGAGGGGGTTGGTCGCTACGACAACCATCACCCGCGCGCTCAGCAAGGACGTCTTACGGGCTTTGGTTCGCGTGCTTTGGCAGCCCACCTGAACAGCTTTGAGGCGTTTCCGCTGTTTGCCGCCGGTGTGCTGATGGCCCATGTGACCAATAACCACGGCATCTTGGTGGATGCTCTGGCGGTGACCTTCGTGGTGGCGCGGGTGCTGTATCTGGTTTTCTACTGGGCTGACCTGCACTGGCAGCGCAGCGTGGTCTGGGTGGTTGGTCTGTTATGCAGCTTGTTGCTGATGCTCACCCCAGCGCTTTAATTGCGCCAAAAACAATAAGGCCCGCTCTAGGCGGGCCTTATTGTTTTAGCTAAACGAGGTTAGTTGCCGTCAACGGCGTCTTTAACTTCGTCGCCTGCGTCGTTCATTGCATCAGCTGCATCATTGGCAGCATCTTCAATTTTCTCGCCAGTGGTTGGCTCGGTGCCCATGACTTCATCGGCTTTCTGCTCGATGGCATCGCCAGTATCTTTAACAGCGTCACCCATTGATTCCATGGCTTCAGATGCGGATTCCTTGGCGGACTCCATTTTGTCTTCCGGGGTTTTCTCGCAAGCGGCCAGGGCAAGCATGGCGGCGAGAAGCAGGGCATAGGTGAATGGCTTTTGCACGGTTCGTACTCCTTGTAATGGGTTGATCAATACCTGGTAGCCCAAGCATAGCCATTAAACAGCGGCTTTTCGCCGAAGTTCCTTGGTCAGAAGTCGTCAGTTCGCATCAGGAGGCTGTCGCCGTGATGTCGGGGCTGCTGTCAGCGGGTATCATGCGCACCCTTTGTACAGTTGCCCAGGGTCTGAAGTCATGAGTGAGTCCCCTATTGTTGAGCGGGCGCAGCGTTTTCTATCGGTATTGCGCCATTGCCAGGTGCTGGGCATAAGCGTGCACAGTGCCGAGCCAGAAGGGCTGGTTCTGCGTTTGCCCTACAGTGAGCAGATTGTGGGAAACCCGGAAACCGGAGTGATCCACGGGGGCGCGATTACGACGCTGATGGATACCACCTGCGGTATTTCTACCGTCTGCGTCCTGCCTGAGTTTGAAATCTGCCCGACCCTGGACCTGCGCATTGACTACATGCGTCCAGCTGAGCCGAATAAAGATGTTTTCGGTTTTGCCGAGTGCTATCGGGTGACCGAGACCATCATATTTACCCGTGGTTATGCTTATCAGGACAACCCTGATGAACCCATTGCTCATGTGGTGGGCGCTTTTATGCGCATGGGCAAACCGGCCGATCTGCAGCGTCCTTCAAAGGGAGCCGGCCAATGAGTGGATTGAACCTTAACCAGCTGGTGCGTGAAGCCCATGCGCAAAATAACTACGACCCGCTGATCAGCCTGATGCCCTACGCCAAATTGCTCGGTATTGAGTGCTTGCGGATGGGCGATGACATGGTCTTTCGCCTACCCGCCAATCAGGACTGCATCGGTAATCCGACCTTGCCGGCACTGCACGGCGGGGTAATCGCCGGCTTTATGGAGCATTCGGCGATGCTTCATTTATTGATGTTTATGGGCATTCCACATTTGCCGAAAATCATCGACTTCTCGATAGATTACCTGCGCGCTGGCCTATATCGTGACACCTTCGTGCAATGCCAGGTGTGGCGGCAGGGTCGCCGGGTTGCCAACGTGGCCATCACGGCCTGGCAAACCAAGCAGGCCGAACCCATCGCCACGGCGCGCGCGCACTTTAAGGTCGATGAGCCCTAGCCGTCAGGCCAGCGCATGACGACTGACTTTTATCAACGCTAAGGAACACTGAATGGATGCGCTGCTGATTCTGGGGGGCTTGCTGCTGATACTCGCCGGATTGGTTTGGCTGGTGATGCGCGCCTTTACCACCAGCCTGCTATGGGGCTGGGCCAGTCTACTGCCACCGTTCACCTTGTTGTATGTGCTGCGTCACTGGCCTTCAGCGCGACCTGCTTTGCTTCTGTCTGGGTTGGGCATCATCCCGCTGGTGGTCGGCCTGACCCTGCTGGCCAGCCATGATGCGCAGCGTTTGGAAGCCATCCTCAGCCTGTCATGGCTCAAGCCCGAGGTGCAGGCACCCGCTGAGTTGGCCATTGATCTGCGTGGTCAGCTCAATGGCCGGCCTTTTGCGCCGCAGCAGGCCGAGTTGCTTGACGGGGTATTAAGCCTGCGTGAAGGGCAGGACTTCTTCGCCCAGAGTGAATTGGTAATTCGTCTACCGGAGATCGACAGTGGTCCGGTGCAGATTGATGTGCTGCCCGCAGATACAGGCGCATTGCCGGAAGTGGAAATCAGCTGGCTGTTGCCTGAGCAGGAATTGCCCGAAGCGCGGCGTCTAAGCCGTGGCTACACCTTGCACCTGAACTTGCAACCGGTTGCACCGAACAAGCTGGCGGGTGATTTCCATCTGGTTATGCCGGCACAATTTAAAACCACCCTAAGCGGCAAACTTGAACTGTTCCGTAATGGCCTGCGTTATCAGGGCGAGGAAGTCGATCGCCAGTTCGACTCAGTCGATACTGTCAGCTATGTCATCCATGACTATCTGGAGCGCCGTTTTGCCACTCGCCAGGTGCAGTTGCAGCCGATCGGCAGTCTGAATTTTCCTTTGCAAAGTATTGAGCTGAACGTCAGTGCGCGGATCAACGGGAACCTGCAGCAGTTACCCATCACGCTGCAAAAGCTCAAGGGGCGTGGTTGGCAGGTGGCATCTGATAACTTTGCAGCGGTACCTAGTGCTGTTATTGCGTCCGCTGCAGAAAAGCCTGAAACGCTTGTCGCTGCGCTGCCGGAGCGGGTCACTAGGCCTCTCGATCGCCGCGTGCGCTTCAGTCTTGAAGGCTTGCTGCGCAGCCCTAGTCGTTATTACGACCTCAACATGCGTGCGGTTACTGAACGCGGCAATACTGCTGAAGGGCGCTTTCAGGGCGTCGATCAGGATGAGCGGATCATCCTGCGTCAGCGCATGAATGGGCGTGGGGAGGTCAGCTACAGGCTGCTTCCGCAGGAGATTATCCGTATCGAGTTGCTCGAGCCCTGAAGCACGCCTCGGCCAAGCACTTGAAATCCCACAACATGCCCCCACCTGTATGACATCCGCCGTACTGCGGCTTCGTCAATAAAGTGGAGTAAGAGAGCATGAGTGTGGAAACTCAAAAAGAAACCCTGGGCTTCCAGACAGAGGTGAAGCAGCTGCTGCACCTTATGATCCATTCGCTGTACTCGAACAAGGAAATCTTCCTTCGCGAACTGATTTCCAACGCTTCAGACGCTACCGATAAACTGCGTTTCGAGGCTCTGGCCAAGCCCGAGCTGCTCGAAGGTGGCGCTGACTTGAAGATCCGCGTGAGCTTCGACAAAGACGCTAAAACCGTCACCCTCGAGGACAACGGCATCGGCATGAGCCGTGAAGACGCGATCACCCACCTGGGCACCATCGCCAAGTCCGGCACTGCTGACTTTATGCAGCACCTGACCGGTGACCAAAAGAAAGATTCCCACCTGATTGGTCAGTTCGGTGTGGGCTTCTATTCAGCCTTTATCGTCGCCGACAAGGTTGACGTGTACAGCCGCCGTGCCGGCAGCCCGGCCAGCGAAGGCGTGCATTGGTCGAGCAAAGGCGAGGGCGAGTTTGAAGTTGCCAGCATTGAAAAAGCCGAGCGTGGTACGCGCATCGTGCTGCACCTGAAAAGCGGTGAAGAAGAGTTCGCTGATGGCTGGCGCCTGCGCAATATCATCAAGAAATACTCCGACCACATTGCTCTGCCTATCGAACTGCCGAAAGAGCAAACCACTGCCGAAGGCGAAGAAGCGCCGGCGCTGGAGTGGGAAACGGTCAACCGTGCCAGCGCGTTGTGGACTCGTCCGCGTACCGAAATCAAGGACGAGGAATACCAAGAGTTCTACAAGCACATCGGTCACGATTTCGAAAACCCACTGAGCTGGAGCCACAACAAGGTTGAAGGCAAGCTGGAATACACCTCGCTGCTGTACACCCCGGCCCGCGCGCCGTTCGACCTGTATCAGCGCGAAGCGCCGCGTGGCCTGAAGCTTTATGTGCAGCGCGTGTTTGTCATGGATCAGGCTGAGTCGTTCCTGCCGCTGTACCTGCGCTTTATCAAGGGTGTGGTCGATTCCAACGATCTGTCGCTGAACGTCTCCCGTGAAATTCTGCAGAAAGACCCAATCATCGATTCGATGAAGTCGGCGCTGACCAAGCGCGTGTTGGACATGCTGGAGAAACTGGCGAAGAACCAGCCGGAAGAATACAAAAGCTTCTGGAAGAACTTCGGTCAGGTGCTCAAGGAAGGTCCGGCAGAAGATTTTGCCAACAAGGAGAAAATCGCCGGCTTGCTGCGTTTTGCCTCTACCCGCAGTGAAGAGGGCGAGCAAAGCGTCGGCCTGGGTGACTACATCGCGCGCATGCAGGAAGGTCAGGACAAGATCTACTACCTGACTGGCGAATCCTACGCGCAGGTGAAGAACAGTCCGCACCTGGAAGTGTTCCGCAAGAAAGGCATTGAAGTGCTGCTGCTCACCGACCGTATCGACGAGTGGCTGATGAGCTACCTCACCGACTTCGACGGTAAGCAGTTTGTCGATGTGGCCCGTGGCGATCTGGACCTTGGCAAGTTGGATTCGGAAGAAGATAAAAAAGCCCAGGAAGAAGTGGCCAAGGCTAAAGAAGGCCTGGTTGAGCGCCTGAAAACTGCGCTGGGTGAGCAGGTTGCTGAGGTGCGGGTTTCCCATCGCCTGACCGACTCACCGGCGATTCTGGCCATTGGTGAGCAGGATATGGGCCTGCAAATGCGCCAGATTCTTGAAGCCAGCGGGCAAAAGGTGCCGGACTCCAAGCCGATCTTCGAGTTCAACCCTGCGCATCCGCTGATTGAGAAGCTGGATGCTGAGGCCGATGAACAGCGTTTTACCGACCTCAGTCACATCCTGTTTGACCAGGCGGCACTGGCGGCCGGCGATAACCTGAAAGATCCAGCGGCTTATGTTCAGCGCTTGAATAAGTTGTTGGTTGAGTTGTCTGCCTGAGCGGCGCTAATACCGCAGTCTGTTAATGGCAGCAGTACTGCCGGCTTAAGTCGTTAAGGCTCGGCAGTACAGCATCCGAAAAATCCGATACCAGCTGTTCTGGTGTCGGATTTTTTTGCCTTTCAGATGGTGGTTGCTCAATGCTTGGCGAGCGACCCGCGGTCGTGTGTGAGCGGTCGCTTAGTGGCTGAGTTTCAGCCCGAGCAGGCCGCAGACGATCAAGGCCACACTGACCAGGCGCAGCGGGGTCACGGCTTCGCCAAACAGAATGATGCCGGCGATCACTGTGCCGACAGCGCCTATGCCGGTCCAGATCGCATAGGCAGTGCCCAGTGGCAATTCCTTCATGGCCAAGCCCAGCAGCGCGACGCTGAAAACCATCGCGGTGACGGTTAGTAGGGTGGGGAGTGGGCGGGTAAAACCGTCGGTGTATTTCAAGCCGACAGCCCAGCCGATTTCGCATACGCCGGCCAGCAGCAAAATGATCCAGGACATAGATACCTCCATCGTTGATGCAGAGGGGCCGTCCCGTGATGGTCACTCAAAGAGTGGTGAGGTCGTCCTCACGCGTGCGCGCAGTGGAACAGTGATTTGTTCCCCTGCGCGTGCAGCATAGCGGTTAGATGCCCTGTGGGGTGTCTTCGCCGCCCAGTGCTTCGAACAACTGCGGCAGGAACTCGACCAAGGTCAGCATCATCAGGGTGAAGCTGGCGTCCTGCTGGCCAAGGTCGTCGTCGCCGCCATCCTGTTCGGCCTGATCCTGCAGTAGGTCTTCGAAGCGCAAGCGTTTGACCACCAGCTTGTCATCCAGCATGAAGGACAGTTTGTCTTGCCAGGCCAGGGACAGTTGGGTGACCTGCTTGCCAGCGGTCATATGCAGCTGGATTTCGTCGCTGGTCAGGTCCTGGCGCTTGCAGCGGACTACGCCGCCATCTTCATGGGTGTCACGCAGTTCGCATTCGTCCAGGACAGTGAAGTCGGCGGCAGCTTGTTGGGTCTTGACCCAATCGGTAAGTGTGGCGCTCGGGGCAATTTTAACGGTCAGTGGGCGGACCGGTAGCGAGCCGATGGCTTCACGCAGAGTCGATAGCAGGTCCTCTGCACGCTTGGCACTCGCCGAATCGACCAGAATCAAACCTTGCTTGGGCGCGATGGCCGCGAAGGTGGCCGACTTGCGGATAAATGCGCGCGGCAGGAAGGTCTGCACGATTTCATCTTTAAGCTGGTCGCGCTCTTTTTTGTAGACCTTACGCATCTGCTCGGCTTCGATTTCATCGACTTTTTCCTTGAGTGCGTCACGCACCACGCTGCCCGGCAGGATACGTTCCTCCTTGCGAGCAGCGATCAGCAGAAAGTCGCCGCTGACGTGAACCAGCGGTGCATCGTCGCCTTTACCGAAGGGCGCGATAAAGCCGTAGGTGCTGAGTTCCTGGCTGGCGCATGAGCGAGCCGGTTTGGCTGCCAGAGCCGTTTCCAGAGCCTCAGCATCTAAAGGGATATCTTGGGTGAGGCGATAAACCAGCAGGTTACGAAACCACATAAGGGGGTGAATCTCCATTAACTGAGTTGCCGGCGGCGGCAGGTATTACAAATCGATAGTCGCGGGTGCAGAGTCTGTTTCAGGCTGTGCAAGGCCATGCGACCCCTTAAATAACCCACACGTTTCATTCGGGGTGCATTATTCCTCCCAGCGGTGCCTAAGGCCAAGTCTGCGCTAAGCCTTTGCTGCAACAATAAAAAATTTCAAAACAGTGCTTGCCAAGGTAAGGATTGCTGTCTAGAATGCGCCCACTTCGAGAGAGAAGGGTGATTAGCTCAGCTGGGAGAGCAGCTGCCTTACAAGCAGCGGGTCGGCGGTTCGATCCCGTCATCACCCACCACTCGCTTTTGAAGTTACGCGCAGCGGTAGTTCAGTCGGTTAGAATACCGGCCTGTCACGCCGGGGGTCGCGGGTTCGAGTCCCGTCCGCTGCGCCATTTTTATCCTCGCTTCATCCCCTCTGTGACATACCGAAACGCCTCGCAATTCTTGCAAAATCCTTCCTAAAAAACACCTAAACATCTGAACTTATACGCATTTTCTGTCTCCTATCACGGTAGCCAGTGATCGTGGCGGCCTGCTAAGCTCGCGCTTTCACACCATTAGCCCTAGGGCGTACCGGACAAGGAACAAGCATGAAACAGCATCGTTTAGCAGCGGCGGTCGCCCTGGTAGGTTTGGTTCTCGCAGGTTGCGATTCGCAAACCAGCGAAATCACCCTGGAGACTCCAGCGCAGAAGGCCTCCTATGGCATCGGCCTGAATATGGGCAAAAGCCTGGCTCAGGAAGGCATGGATGACCTGGACTCCAACGCTGTGGCTCAAGGTATCGAAGATGCCATCGGCAAAAAAGAACAGCGCCTAAAAGATGAAGAGCTGATCGAAGCCTTTGCCTTCCTGCAAAAGCGTGCGGAAGAGCGCATGGTCGCCCTGAATGAAGAGTCGGCCAAGGCCGGTAAGAAGTTCCTGGAAGACAATGCCAAACGTGACGGCGTGGTCACCACTGAGTCCGGCCTGCAGTACGAAGTGGTGAAGAAGGTTGACGGCGCACAGCCAAAGGCAACCGACGTAGTGACCGTACATTACGAAGGCAAGCTGACCGATGGCAGCGTATTCGACAGCTCGGTTGAGCGCGGCAGCCCGATTGACCTGCCCGTTAACGGCGTAATCCCAGGTTGGGTTGAAGGCCTGCAGCTGATGCACGTTGGTGAGAAATACAAATTGTACATCCCAAGCGAGCTGGCTTATGGCGAGCAGAGCCCGACGCCGGCCATCCCAGCCAACTCGGTGCTGGTATTTGATCTAGAGCTGATTGCGATCAAAGATACCGCCGCTGAAGAGTAACGTTTAGCGATCTATACAGCGCCCCGTCTCGACGGGGCGTTGTCGTTTTTGTCGTTCGAAATCTGCACTTTTTGTTTGACTGACGGGTCTTAAAGGATGCATCCGGTGGTTGCGGTGTTACGGTTATGCACATTTTCTTTTGTGGCTGTAGCGGGTTAGTGTGGTTCTCTTTAATAAACCCGTTGCCATTTTTAACTTATTGATTTATATGGGCTTTTAGTCTGTGGGTAAAAAATGTCCGATCTGTGGTGAGGCCGCATGGGCTGGGCGTTTGCCAGGGTTATTGAGTAATTGCTCACAAGGTTATCCACAGCTTTAGTGGATAACCTCAGCGAGACCAGTAAGGATGCGGGGTTGCCGGGAGAAGGGTATGAAAGCACCGAAAAATTTCGCGCGTTACCTGTTTTTAGCTCGGCGTTTTCTCAAGGCTGGGCGGTTACCGGCGTTGCTGTTATCTGTCGCTCGAAAGCGCGACAAGCTGGGTAATGGCTTTGCCGAATTGGCCAGTCAGCTGAAGTCGTTGCAAGCGCTTTGCTTAGCGTGGTGGCGCGGCGAGTATCGGGCCATCGACTCCCGAGCATTGCTAGCGGTAGTGGCCGCCTTGCTGTACTTCGTTACACCACTTGATGCGATACCCGATTGGTTGTTTGGCGTTGGTCTGGTCGATGATCTGGCCGTTCTCGCTTGGGTTATGCGGACCTGGCAGGCCGAGCTGGCCGCGTTCGAGCAGTGGCGGGCAGCTCAGGCTCCAGAAATGCTGCAGATCGTCGAACGTCTACCCGAGGCAGACGAATCAGCCGACGCCATAGAAGGCACGCGGCAATAGCTGCGGCTGTCTGCGTTAGTTGTCGTTCAGCAGCTGCTCAATCATCCCCTGATCACGCAGTTGCAAAAGTGCTTGATCGAGGCGCTCGGCGCTGAGCGGCAGCCGTGGGCTGTAAGTGCAATGCATGTCATAACGCTCAATCACCCAGCTGTTAATCCGCAGCGGCGCATTTGCCTGGTGATTCATCTGGTAGCGCAATGTGCGTTGCATATCGATGACTGCATCCAGGCGCTGTTTGCGCAGCAGGTTTAAACCAGCCACGTGATCACGCAGGTTCTTGCGGTTGATCTTGTGCGTAGCGAATGCGTTCATCAACGTATGGTTATAAACATAACCCAGCTGAGTGCCTAGGTTCTTGCCATACAGGTCCTGCAGGCTATTGATTGGCGCTTGCTCGCGGTGCACGAGCAGAACATCGGCTTCGCTATAGAGTGGGGCGGACCAGTGATAGCGCTCGGGGTTTTCTAGCCATTGCGGGTTGCTGTTACAGATGACATGAATACGGCCACGCTGCATGAATTCATCAATGCGTTTGTTGGGTGTTTCAATGAACGCTGCTTGATAACCTAGCTGTTGGCTGACCCGTTGGCCCAATTCGTAGATGAAGCCGCCGTGCAATTGTTGCTCGCGTACATCAACGTAAGGCATGCCATCAGCGCTGGCGAAACCCCACCTCAATTCTTCCGCGTTTGCCAGGCTGCTGCAGCTAACGAGGAGCAGTGTGAGCAGTCTGTACAAAAGGTTCTCCCATTCGCGGGTAGATAAGCCTGGGGCAGTATAGATCACGCGCTTTGTGCTGCTGGGCTGTTAAGATGCCCACTTACTCTGGAGTTGCTGAGAGTGATGGAAGTGCTCTGTATGGAGAATTACAGATGAATGTGCAAGTGATCGAGCGCGATGGTGCGCCGGAGTATGCGGTGCTGCCCTGGGCGCAGTATCAAGCATTGCTACAAGCCGCTGGGCGCGTCCCTGAGGTTGTCGCGCCGGTGGTTGACGAGAGCAAGCCGGCGTTGAGTGAGCTCACTGCATTGCGTGAGGCCAAAGATCTTAGCGTCGAGCAGCTGGCGCGCAATGTCGGCATCAGTCCACATTACCTGGGCATGATTGAGAGCGGCGAGCGCCTTCCTGACGCCGCCATCCAGCGTGCGCTGGCCTGGCATTTGGGCGTTGCTGGCTGGGAGTCACAATCTTGAGCGTGAGTATCAGTCGGCAGCACTGGGAAGCCTTGCTCAATGAACTAGAGAGCGCCCAGCGCCAGCGCCATGTCGTGACCTATCGGGCAATGATTGAACGCTTGGCGTTGCCGAGTCCAGCCATGCAAACGTTAGCGGCGGCATTGGAGCATCTCGCAGCACTGGATGCGCGTGCCGATCGGCCGCTGCGCAGTGCGTTGGTCATCAGTCAGGGCGCCAGCCGCCTGCCGCGTACAGGTTTCTTCGAGTGTGTGAGCCGTCTAGGCCGCTTTAGCGGCGCTTCTGATGGTGTTGCGGCAGCTTCCTGGCATGCTGCTGAAGTGGCTCGGGTGTTCGAATTCAGTTATTCGGAAGACGTCTGATGTTCGCTGCACTACGAGCGCGTATCGGTTATCTGCTGGCGCGCCGCTTGTTCCACTGGGCTTGGCTGGTCAAGCAGCCGCGTGCCTGGCATTGGCTGGAAGGGCAGTTTTCCCGTATGGCGAATCTGGGCGATGTCCAGGCGCAGAGTTTCTATGGGCACATCCTGCTGTTTCGTGGGAAAGGCCTAGGAGCGCGTAATGAAGGTCGGCGTTTGCTTGCCTTGGCGGCCAAGGCGAGTGATGCCAAGGCGGCCTATCAGCTCGGTGTATTGAGTTTGGCCGGTGATAGCCAATACGCTGCAGATGCTCAGCAAAGCATCGAGTGGTGGACATTGGCAGCGCAGGCGGGTCACCCGGCAGCAGCGTATCGCCTGGCTGAGTTGTACCGCAGCGGCGCTGCCGGCGTTAGCCCCGATGAGGCTCAGGCCGAGTATTTTGCAGCCCTATCGAGCCGCCTGAGCGGCTTGTAAGTCGGCAGGGAATACGCGGTTCAGGCCGCTGTTTCAGCCTGGGTGTCGATGATATGCAGGCTATAACCTGGCACCGCCTTGGCATGTCGCTTCGCTTCAGATGCCAGGGCCGCCAACTGGCTGGCATCGAGCTGTGCACATTGCTCGGGATGCAGGTGCACCACTCCCAATGACAGCGACAGCAAACCGTATTCCTGGCGTTTACCGTTGCGGTCGTGGGCGACAAAGCAGCCGGCGTGCAGGTCATCTTCGCGATAGAAACGTCGACATTGGCTTTGGAAATCTTCCAGCAGGCGATTGAGCCGCGCGCGCCAATCCTGCGAGCCGAGTACCAGCAAAAAATCATCGCCGCCGATATGCCCGACAAAGTCCCGCATCGGGTCGACCCGGTCATTTAAGCATTGCGCCAGACTGAGCAGCACTTCATCGCCTTTGCCATAGCCGTAGATGTCGTTGAACGGCTTGAAGTTGTCGATATCGACATAGCACACCACCGCTTCGCGGCCTTGCTGCAGCAAGCGGGTGAGGCACTGCTGAATCGGTACATTGCCCGGTAGTAAGGTCAGTGGGTTGGCATAGCGAGCTTGCTGGATTTTCAGTTCGGTGATCAGCTTGAGTACATCAATCACCCGGCCCAATCCGCTATAGCAGCCGTTCTCAGTGATGATGAAGTCTTCCTCGATCCGCTGGCGAGCGCGGCTGGTAAGCAGGCGGCTGACTTGTTGCAAAGACTGGCTGGATTCCACAGCCAGATAGTCATCACTCATCAGGCGGCTAATCGGTTTGCGCGCGTACAACTCGTTGGCAAAGGGTTTGAGCAGGGCTTCGGCCAATGAGTGGCGGTGCACAATGCCCACGGGTTGCTGGGCTTCGTTGAGTACGGCCACTGTATTGAGGTTGGCCTGGGCACGAAACATTTCCAGCACTTCGCTGGTGGGCGTACTCAACGCGACGGCTGGTTGCGTGTTGAGCAGGCTACGCAAGTCGCTGATGTCTTCAGCCAGTACGCTGCTGGGGCTGCTATTGGGCAGTAAGTTGGTGGCGTCGCACGGTGGCTGCTCCTGCGGACGGCAGAGCAGGTAGCCTTGCAGCAAGTCGACGCCCATGTCGGCTAATACGCCGAGTTCCTCGGACAGTTCGATGCCTTCGGCAATCACTTGTGCGCGCGAGGCTTTGGCCATTTTCAGGATTGAGCCAACGAACTCGCGCTTGACCGCATCCTGATGAATGCCGTCGATAAAGTGCCGGTCAATCTTCACGTAATCCGGGCGCAGCTCTGACCAGAGACGCAAGCTTGAATAGCCCGCGCCGAGATCATCCAGGGCAATCGAAAACCCCATGGCGCGGTAGTGGTGTAGGGCCTTGTCGAGCATGGCAAAGTCGTCGGTGGGCGATTGCTCGGTCAACTCGATTACCACCCGGCTCGGCGGAATCCCCAGGCTTTGCAACAGCTGCAAGGTGCGTCCTGGCTGATGCTTGGGCTCCATCAGTGAGTCCGGCGAGACGTTGAGGAACAGCTTGCCTTCAAGCTTGAGCTGGCTGAAGCGTTGGCAGGCATTCTTGCGGCAGAGCAGTTCCAGCTCACTTAAGCGACCCGCACTACGCGCCACGGCGAACAGGTTGATAGGCGAGTGCAGGGCGCTGTTGGATGGCCCGCGGCTAAGGGCTTCGTAGCCAAGAATGCGCCGTTCGGACAAGGAGAAAATAGGTTGAAACAGGCTATGCAGGTCGCCATTGGCGAGGATGGTGTCCAGCGCGCGGAACTGCTCGGTGACGATCATGACGGTTCTCTGTGGCATAAAAAACGGGGACTGGCATTGCTACCAGTCCCCGCATTTCACGACAGTTTGATGACCCTTTGATGACGGCCGTGATTTACTGTTTGGCCAGGCGCGTGTTCAGGCCTAAGTAATCGAGCAGGATGCGCCCGCTTTCGGCGAGGAAGGCATCATCTTCCGGTTTGATTTTCTTGTCTTCCACCGGCAGTGCATCTTCGTCTTCTTGCTTGAGCTTGTTTAGCAGCGCTTCACCTTTAGCTTTGCGCCGGCTGTTTTCGATCGCCAGTTGCTGGCTTTCGATATCCGCTTGCTGGGCGCGGCGCTTCGCTTCGTTGAGGCTGACAGTGGTTTCCGTCATCAGCTTTTGCGCCAGTTGCAGGCGTTCGCGGGCGAAGGTGAAGTCCGCGTTTTGCGCGGTACGCTTCTCATAGCGGCTCTGCAGTTCGGCGAGGAACGGCTTGATCGCGTCCAGTTCTGGTTTGATCGCCGGTTTAATGCTGTCCCACGGCATGGCCTCGGGCAAGGCGCTCTCGCCGATTTCCTTGGTGTCCATGATATCTGGGTACTGAATGTCCGGGATCACCCCCTGGTGCTGGGTGCTTTGCCCGGAGACGCGATAGAACTTGGCCAGCGTCAGTTTCAACTCGCCATGATTGAGCGGTTGAATGGTCTGCACAGTACCTTTGCCGAAGGTCTGACCACCGAGGATCAGCGCGCGATGATAGTCCTGCATGGCGCCCGCGAAAATTTCTGAAGCCGAGGCTGACAGACGATTGACCAGCACGGCCAGCGGGCCTTTGTAGTAAATGCCGGTATTCTCATCAGCCAGCACGTCAACCCGGCCATCACTGTTGCGCACCAGTACGGTGGGGCCTTGGTCGATAAACAACCCGGTCAGCTCGGTGGCTTCCTGCAGTGAGCCGCCGCCGTTGTTGCGCAGGTCGATGACCACGCCATCAACGTTTTCTTTTTCCAGTTCGTTCAACAGGCGTTTAACGTCACGGGTGGTGCTTTTGTAGTTAGGGTCGCCAGCACGGAAGGCTTTGAAGTCCAGATAGAAGGCTGGAATTTCAATAACACCCAGGGTGTAGTCGCGGTTCTCGTGCTTGAGGTGAAGAACCGACTTCTTCGCCGCTTGTTCTTCCAGCTTCACCGCTTCACGGGTGATGGAGACAATTTTACTGGTCTGGTCGTTCGGGGCGTTGCTGGCCGGAATTACTTCCAGACGCACCTGCGAGCCTTTCGGGCCACGAATCAGTTTGACCACTTCGTCTAGCCGCCAGCCGATGACATCGACCATTTCCTTGCTGCCCTGGGCAACACCGATGATCTTGTCAGCAGGTGCGATTTGCTTGCTCTTTTCTGCAGGCCCCGCCGGAACCAGGCGCACGACTTTGACGTGTTCGTTGTCGCTTTGCAGCACGGCACCAATACCTTCGAGCGAGAGGCTCATATTGATGTCGAAGTTTTCCGCGTTATCGGGCGACAAATAAGTGGTGTGCGGGTCATAGGACATGGCAAAGGCATTGATGTATGCCTGGAACACGTCTTCGCCACGGGTTTGCTGGAGCCGCGCGACTTGGTTTTTGTAGCGCTTGGTCAGCAATTCCTGAATCGCTTTGGGCTCTTTGCCGGCAATTTTCAGGCGCAGCACTTCATCTTTTACCCGTTTGCGCCATAGATCATCCAGTTCAGCGACGTTCTTGACCCAAGGGGCGTTCTCGCGGTCGATGAGCAGGCTTTCATCGGTGTCGAAATCAATCGTGTCGATGCCTTTTTCGAGCATTGCCAAGGCGAACTGCAAGCGACCTTGCAGGCGCTCCAAGTGACGCGTGTAGATGGCAAAACCGGGTTGCAGATCGCCGTTTTTCAGAAAGTCGTCAAAGCGCGTGCGCCATTGGTCGAATTCCGCGATGTCGCTGGCGATAAAGTAGCTGCGCGAGGGGTCGAGCATCTTCAGGTAGCCCTGATAGATTTTCTCCGAGCGCTCGTCATTCAGTGGCGGCTTGTTGTAGTGGTGGCGCTTCAACAGCTCGACGACGTTGAGGCTGGCGATCACCTGCTCGCGGTCAGGCTGCAGGTACTCCCAGGAGTTACTGGTGGTTTTCGCCGCAAGCGGCAGGGCGCTCAGGGCAAACGACAAGGCGAGGGTGGCGCTGAGTATGGATCGCTTCATGCTGGTTCGACGTGTGGGCTGTTTATAACGCATATTAGGCCGTCTTTAATGGCGCCCGGTTCCATCGGCGCAATGCAAAAGCCCGGTGTTCAGCGCCGGGCTCGGTTTAAATGCACTATGGAGGCAGCGTGAAGGCATTGCAAGGCGTTGAAGGCCGTGTGGAGTGGCTAGAACACCCCGCGCCGGCCTGTGATATTGGGGAAATTCGCATCCGTGTTGCGGCCGCCGGCCTCAACCGTGCTGACTTGTTACAGCGCGCCGGGCTTTATCCGCCGCCGCCGGGCATCACTGAGGTTCTCGGGCTGGAATGCGCGGGGATTGTCAGTGAGGTGGGTGCTGGTTGTGACTGGAAAGTGGGTGATCGGGTTTGTGCACTGCTGAGCGGTGGCGGTATGGCTAAGGAGGTGGTGGTCGATGCACGCCACGCCTTGCCTGTGCCTGATGGGGTGACGCTGCATGAGGCTGCGGGATTGCCAGAGGTCTATGCCACGGCCTGGCTCAACCTGTTCCAGCTCGCAGCGCTCAAACCTGGGCAAAAGGTGCTGTTGCATGCCGGGGCAAGCGGTGTTGGCTCGGCAGCTATTCAGTTATGCAAAGCGTTCGGTAGCCCGACGTGGGTCAGTGTCGGCTCGCCAGAGCGTTTAGCCTACTGTGAAAGCCTGGGTGCGCAGGGCGGTGTGCTGCGTGGTGAGCAACAGTTACAAGCGCTGCGCGACTTTGCGCCGTTCGATGTGATCCTCGACCCGGTAGGCGGCAGTTATGCCGCGCTTAACTTGGGCTTGCTGGCTCAGGATGGCCGTTGGGTGAATATTGGTTTACTGGGCGGGCGCCAGGCTGAGCTGGATCTGGGGCTGCTGTTGGGCAAACGCATCCAGCTGATTGGCTCGACCCTGCGCAACCGTGATGAGCAATTCAAGGCGGATCTATTGCGTGATGTGCAGCAGTTTGTCTGGCCGCTCTTTGCTGAGGGGCGGCTTAGTCCGCAACTTCAGCAGGCGTATGCGCTCAAAGATGCCGAAGCCGCTTTTGCGTCGTTGGCGTCTAACCAGGTCAGCGGCAAACTGGTATTGGTCATAGACCCGACCTTGATTTGAAGATGGAGTTGATTGGTTTAGTCAATCGATGCCATGGCGGCAATTAATAAGCTTTTTTTGTTCAAGGCGCTAAAATGCGCCCTGTAAATTTGTTAACCCTCAGAAGGAAGCAGAGATGAACCTCATCAACACTCAAGTTCAACCGTTCAAGGTCAACGCTTTTCACAATGGCAAGTTCATTGAAGTCACCGAAGAATCCCTGAAGGGCAAGTGGTCGGTGCTGATCTTTATGCCAGCTGCTTTTACCTTCAACTGCCCAACTGAGATTGAAGACGCTGCCAACAACTACGCCGAGTTCCAGAAAGCCGGTACCGAGGTGTACATCGTCACCACCGATACCCATTTCTCGCACAAGGTTTGGCACGAAACTTCGCCTGCAGTAGGCAAGGCTCAGTTCCCGCTGATCGGTGACCCGACTCACCAGCTGACCAACGCTTTCGGTGTGCATATCCCGGAAGAAGGCCTGGCACTGCGCGGCACGTTCCTGATCAACCCAGAAGGCGTAATCAAGACCGTTGAGATCCACTCCAACGAAATCGCCCGTGATGTTTCGGAAACTCTGCGCAAGCTGAAAGCAGCTCAGTACACCGCTGCTCATCCAGGCGAAGTGTGCCCAGCTAAGTGGAAAGAAGGCGAGAAGACCCTGGCTCCGTCGCTGGACCTGGTTGGCAAGATCTAAAAACGCTTTCGGCACTGCCTTGCCCCTGCAGGCAGTTTGCTGAAACGGTTTTAAATCCGCTCTGCGCTTTAGGGTTGTAACCCAGCCTCTTTAGTGCCCGACGCCCGGGCGCAATCCGTCCGGGCGTTTTTGTTCCTGAATTTTGTTAAAGGGATACCTGAATCATGTTGGACGCCACGCTTAAAGCCCAATTGAAGGCCTATCTGGAAAAGGTCACTCAACCGTTCGAGATCGTCGCGACCCTTGATGACAGCGACAAGTCCCGCGAGCTGAGTGCTCTGTTACATGACATCGTCAGCCTGACTGACAAGATCACTTTGCGTGAAGATGGCAGCGATAGCCGCGCACCGTCCTTCGCGCTGAATCGCCCGGGTGCAGATATCGGTTTGCGTTTTGCCGGCATCCCCATGGGCCACGAATTTACCTCCCTGGTACTCGCACTGCTGCAAGTCGGCGGCCATCCTTCCAAGCTTGAAGCGGATGTGATTGAGCAGGTCAAAGGTGTTGAAGGCCAGTTCAGCTTCGAAACCTATTTCTCACTGTCCTGCCAGAACTGCCCAGATGTGGTGCAGGCGCTGAACCTGATGGCGGTGCTCAATCCAAATATTCGTCATGTGGCCATCGACGGCGCGCTGTTCCAGTCCGAGGTCGAAGAGCGGCAGATCATGTCGGTGCCGAGCATCTACCTGAATGGTGAGTTGTTCAGCCAGGGCCGCATGGGTGTGGAAGAAATTCTCGCCAAGATCGACACCGGTGCTGCCAAGCGTGATGCCGAGAAGCTCAACGCTAAAGACGCCTTTGATGTGCTGGTGGTGGGCGGTGGCCCAGCCGGTGCCGCAGCGGCTGTGTATGCCGCGCGCAAAGGTATCCGTACCGGCGTGGCCGCTGAGCGTTTTGGCGGTCAGGTGCTCGACACCATGTCTATCGAAAACTTTATTTCGGTGCAGGAAACAGAAGGCCCGAAACTGGTTCGCGCCCTGGAAGAGCACGTCAAACAGTACGACGTCGACATCATGAACCTGCAGCGTGCCAGCGCCATTATTCCAGCCAAACAGGCAGGTGGGCTGCATGAAGTGCAGTTCGACAGCGGCGCCTCACTGAAAGCTAAGACGCTGATTCTCGCCACTGGTGCGCGCTGGAGAGAGATGAACGTGCCCGGCGAGCAGGAGTACCGCGGTAAAGGTGTCGCTTATTGCCCGCACTGCGATGGCCCATTGTTCAAGGGCAAGCGTGTGGCGGTGATTGGCGGGGGTAACTCCGGCGTCGAGGCCGCGATTGATCTGGCCGGTATTGTTGCCCACGTCACTTTGATCGAGTTCGACAACCAGTTGCGTGCCGATGCTGTGCTGCAGAACAAGCTGAACAGCTTGCCGAACGTGAGCATCATCAAGAGCGCGCTGACCACCGAAGTCAAAGGCGATGGCCAGAAGGTCAGCGGCCTGGTTTACCAGGATCGCACCACTGAGCAGCTGCACACTATTGAGTTGGAAGGCATCTTCGTGCAGATCGGTCTGTTGCCTAACAGCGACTGGCTCAAGGGCGTGATCGAGCTGTCCCCGCGTGGCGAGATTATCGTCGATGCGAAAGGCAGCACCAGCGTGCCAGGCATCTTTGCTGCGGGTGACGTGACCACCGTACCGTACAAGCAGATTGTGATCGCCATCGGCGAGGGTGCCAAAGCGTCGTTGAGCGCTTTCGATCACCTGATTCGCAGCTGATAGATACGATCTGCAGCGCCGGACTATGCGCCGGCGCTAGCAAGCGTAATGAGTAAGAGATAAAAAAACGGGCCACTTGTGAGGGTGGCCCGTTTTTTTGTGCGGATTTAAACGCTTAGCGCGGCTGGCCGGTCAGGGTCAGCGGCATATGGCGGTTCACGTCCTTGTACAGCAGGTAGCTGAACGGGCCTGGGCCACCGGAATAGCAGGCTTGCGGGCAGAACGCGCGCAGCCACATGAAGTCGCCGGCCTCAACCTCGACCCAGTCCTGGTTCAGGCGGTACACCGCCTTGCCTTCGAGCACGTACAGGCCGTGTTCCATCACGTGGGTCTCGGCGAACGGGATCACGCCGCCGGGCTGGAAGGTCACGATGTTGACGTGCATGTCGTGGCGCATGTCGGCCATATCGACGAAGCGGGTGGTCTTCCAAGCGCCGTCGGTGCCCGGCATCTCGATGACGGTGGCGTTGTCGCGGTGGGTGACGAACGACTCTGGCGCCGGCAGCCCTTCGACTTTCTGATAGTGCTTGCGCAGCCAGTGGAAGGTGACGTTGGCCTTGGTGTTATTGCGCAGGCTCCACTCGGCGCCTGGCGCGAGGAAGGCGTAGCCGCCCGGTGCCAGGGTGTGCTGCTTGCCGTCGAGGGTGATGTCGATTTGGCCTTCGACCACGAATAGGACCGCTTCGGCGTTCGGGTCCAACTCGGGGCGCTCGCTGCCGCCTTCAGGGGCGACTTCGACGATGTACTGCGAGAAGGTCTCGGCGAAACCGGTCAGCGGGCGGGCGATGACCCACATGCGCATCTTGTCCCAGAACGGCAGGTGGCTGGTGACGATGTCACGCATCACGCCTTTAGGGATCACGGCATAGGCTTCGGTGAACATGGCGCGATCGGTCAGCAGTTGTTTCTGATCCGGGTGGCCACCATGTGGGGCGTAGTAAGTTGTTTGGCTCATCGAGACAGGCCTCTGTGAAGCGTCGGCAGTAGGCCGACGGGAAACGGAATAAGTGAGCCGTGGCTTGGTATCCCGGCGTGGCTTCACTATAGGAACTTGCGCGTGGATTCTGAAATTAAATAGTAGAATCCTGCTCAGTGGATTTGTGAATAGGTTGTCGCCATGCTTGATCCGGTGTTGTTACGCGCTTTTTTAACCGTGGTGCAGACGGGCGGGTTTACCCGCGCAGCGGCGAGCCTGCACCTGACCCAGTCGACGGTCAGCCAACAGGTGCGCCGCCTTGAAGAGCAGGTGGGCGCGGAGTTGCTCGAGCGCGGTGGGCGTTATGTGGTGACGACCACGGAAGGCGAACGCATGCTCGGTTACGCCAACCGTATCGTCGCGTTGATCGACGAAGCGGAGCTGGCTATGGGCCGCAATCAGCAGACAGGTGAGGTGCGCTTGGGCGTGCCGGACGACTTCGCTGCCGACAGTCTGACCTCCTGCCTGGCCGACTTCGCCGATAACCACCCGGGTATTCGCCTGGAAATTATCAACGGGCTAAGCCATGACGTGTGGAGCGCCTTCAATGCCGGTGAACTTGATCTGGCCCTGATCAAGCAGCGCATCGGCAGTGTTAAAGGGCTGGCCAGTTGGCCGGAGCCGCTGGCCTGGATGGACAGTCGCGCACGCCCCGTGCTTGAGCGTAACCCGGCGCCGCTGGCGGTATTTCCGCCCAATGGGCTATATCGCCTGGAAATGACCCATGCGCTGGATGCCATGGGTAAGCCTTGGCGTATCGCCTATGTCAGCAGCAACCTGTCGGGGGTCAGTGCCGCCGCCGAAGGCGGGCTGGGACTTACCTTGCTGCCACGCCGCTTACTTACGGCTGGGCACCGTGAGTTGGGCGCCGCCGAAGGCTTTGCGCCGGTGGTAGATGTGGAGGTGGCGTTGCATGCCAGGCAGCAGCTGCCGGCCTATGCCCGGGAACTGGCAGTGGCGTTAACCGCTGCCTGTGAACGCATCATGCAACCCGTTAAGGCTTGACCTAACGCCAGCTAAGAATCGGCCAGCCAGCTTGTTCGGCGTGTTGCCGCAGGGTGGGATCGGGATTGACCACGCGGGGCTTATCAACCCGTTGTAATAACGGCAGATCATTGCGTGAGTCGGAGTAAAAATAAGCGCCGTCGAGGGTTTCATTGTGCTCTTGCAGCCAGTCCTGCAGGCGGCTGACCTTACCTTCGCGGTAGGTCAGTACACCCTGAGTACGACCGCTGTAGTGGCCGTGTTGGATTTCCAGGTCGATGGCCAACACTTCCTCGATTTTCAGGCGTGCAGCAACCGCGCTGACCAGAAAATGCGCCGAGGCGGAAATCACCAGAATGCGGTCACCGGCGGCGCGGTGGTTGGCCAGGCAGCGGGTGGCGTCGCTGTAGAAAATCGGCTCGATCACGTCTTCAACAAACGGCTCGACCACATGGGCGACTTCTTCCGGCGTGCGGCCCACCAACGGCGACAGGGTGAAGGCCATATAGTCCTCCATGGCCAGCTCGCCGGCAGCGTATTGGCGCATCAGTTCCTGTTCATGGGGGATAAAGCTATCCGCGTCGGCCCAGCCGAGCTTGACCATTTCCTGGGTCCATAGGCTGGCGCAGTCGCCGCCGATCAGGGTTTCGTCCAGGTCGAAAATTGCCAGGGCCATCAGGCCACCTCACAGATTGCGTTGTCTTCAATGTTCAGGTTGATGTGCTGGCCACGGGCGTGCAGGTCCGCGGGGGAGCGATTGAGTACATCCACCAGCAGTTCGACGCCGCGGGCTTCAACGCTGTAACGGATTACGTTGCCGAGCAGGCGGTGGCTGCGAATGTGTCCTTCGATGCTGCCTTGTGCGCCGATCTGGATAGCCTCCGGGCGAATCGCCACGCGGCTAGTGATCGGCCGCAGCAACAGGCGGCTGGCGGCATCGGCATCGAGCAGGTTGTAGTTGCCGATAAAACCGGCGGCAAAGGCATCGGCCGGTGCGGTGTAGAGGGTTTCGGCGTCGCCGCTCTGGACGATCTTGCCGCCGTTCATCAGGAAGATGCGGTCGCTCATGACCAGTGCTTCTTCCTGGTCATGGGTGACGAAGATGGTGGTCAGGCCCAGCTCCTGCTGGATGTTGCGGATTTGCTCACGCAGGTGCTTGCGGATACGTGCGTCCAGCGCTGACAGCGGCTCATCCAGCAGCAGCAGGCGCGGGCGGGTGACCAGCGAGCGTGCCAGGGCTACACGTTGGCACTGACCGCCCGACAACTGCGGCGGGTAGCGGTTGGCAAAGTCATTCAGCTCGACCAGTTCCAGCACATCCTTGACCCGTTGCTCAGCCTCACTGCCTTTGACCTTCTGCATGCGCAAGCCAAAGGCGACGTTCTGTTTCACGGTCATGTTGGGGAACAGGGCATAGCTCTGGAACACCATGCCGATGCCGCGTTTTTGTGGAGCAGTCGGTACCAGGTCTTCTCCGTCGAGGCATATTTGACCGCCGTTGACGCCGGTTAATCCTGCGATGCAGCGCAGTAGGGTGGATTTGCCGCAGCCAGATGGGCCAAGCAGGGTGATGAATTCGCCCTTGGCAATTTCGCAATTGATATCGCTGAAAATCGAGGTGGCGCCGTAGCTTTTATGCAGGCCTTGAATACTCAGATAACTCATGACTTGTCCTTATTCAGGCGGTTGGCCGCCCAGGTCATCAGCAGCACGAACATAAAGTAGGAAATCACCAGGGCGCTGGTGAAATGACCACTGTCGTTACGCATGTTGTAGAGGTACACCTGCAAGGTCTCAAAGCGGCTACCGACCAACAGGTTGGCAAACACGAATTCGCCAAAGAGGAAGCTGAAGGAGAGGAAAATCGAAACCATCAGGCCTTTGCGCAGGTTGGGCAGCACCACCATAAAGGCCGCACGCCACGTGCTGGCACCCAGCAAATGGGCGGCGTCCATCAGGTCGCGCAGGTTGATCGCTTGCAGGTTGTTGCTGATCGCGCGGTACATAAACGGCAGGGCGATGGTGAAGTAACAACCAATCAGGATCCACGGCGTGCCAAGGATCGGCAGCGGGCCACCGGCAAACAGCTGCATCAAGCCCACCGACGAGACCACCGGCGGAATGGCGAACGGCAGCAAAATCAGCACATTCATCACTGCGTCGAGCTTGGGGAAGTGATAACTGACCACGAACAGCAGCGGCAGTATCAATACCAACGACAAGGCCAGTGCGGCAAAGCACACCAGCAAAGAGCGGCCGAAGGCAGACAGAAAGCGCGCATCGGTCCACAGCGCCACGTACCACTTGAAGGTCAGCCCGCTGGGCAGAATGGTCGCCGACCAGCTGGTGGCCAATGAGTAGATCAGGGTGCCCAGCAGCGGCATAAGCAGAATCAGCATCAAGGTGTAGACCACCAGCTGATGGAACAGCGGGGAGCGTTTTTCAGCGTGGGACATGGTAGCTCCGGCGCAACAGCCATTGGTGAACCAGGGTGATCAGGGTCATCAAGCCCACCAGAATCATCGCCAACGCACTGGCCATGTTCGGGTCGAGGAAGATGTCGCCAGAGACCATGGCGGCAATACGGATCGGCAGGATGTTGAAGTTGCCGGTGGTCAGTGCATACACCGTGGCGTAAGCGCCCAGGGCGTTGGCCATGAGTATCACGAAGGTGCCGAGCAGGGCTGGGGTCAGCACGGGAACGCCGATATGGCGCCAGAATTGCCAGTTGCTCGCACCGAGTAATTCAGCAGACTCGCGCCAGTCTTCGCGCAAGGCATCAAAGGCTGGGTAGAGCAGCAGTACACCGAGGGGGATCTGGAAATAGGTGTAAAGCACAATCAGCCCGGTTTTCGAGTAGAGGTTGAAGTCCTCAATGATCCCCGCCTGCTTGAGCAGAATGGTCAGTGCGCCGTTGAAGCCAAGCAAGATGACAAAGGCAAATGCCAGTGGCACGCCAGCAAAATTACTGGTCATGTTGGTGAAGGCCATAACAAAGTCGCGCAGCTTGCTGTCGACCTGGCGCAGCGAGTAGCTACCGAGGATGGCAATGCTGATGCCGATCAAGCTCGACCAGAACGCCACTTCCAGGCTGTGGCGCATGGCCTGGCGGTAGAAGGGCGAGGCAAAGGCTTCGCTGAAATTACCCAGGCCCCAGCCTTCGCTGGTGTGCAGGCTGTTGCTGGCGACCCAGAGCAACGGGGCGATCTGAAAGGCGATAAAGAACAGGGCAAAGGGCAGCAGGCATAGCAAGGCCAGCCATTTGCCGCGCAACGCAGACATCACAATAAAAGCTCCCGGCACAGAGGTTTGTCGTGGGCGATGCCGAGCAGCTCACAGACCGTACCGCATATCTCCAGCTGTTTAGGCTGGGCGCTGGGGTTAAGGCTGAAGGCGCTGCCGAGCACCAGCAGTGGCACTTCGCGCTCTTCTGGCAGCAAGCCATTGTGCGAACGATCGTTGTTCATGCCGTGGTCGGCAGTCACCAGAATCTGATAACCCGCATCCAGCCACGGCTGAATGTATTCGGCCAAATGCACATCGGCCATGCGTGCGCTGTTGCGGTATTGCGCACTGTCGAGGCCATGCTTGTGGCCGGCATCGTCGATATTCATCGGGTGCACCAGCAGCAAGTTGGGCGCGTGGCGCTGCCGCAGGCTGTCGGCGTCAGCGAACAGGTGTGAGTCGGGGTAGTGGTCGGCGTAGTAAAAGTGGCCGTACTGGATAGGCAGCGCCGCATCGCTGGTATGGCGATCACGGGCGGCCTGGAACGGGGAACGGTTATACAGCTCGCTGACCCAATGATAGGCCGCTGCCGCAGTAACCAGTCCGGCGTCGCGGGCGTAGTGGAACATGCTGCGCTGGGTCGACAGGCGTGATACAGCGTTATTGACGATGCCGCTGTCGATGGGTGCAACACCGGTCAGAATCGCTTCATACAGGGGGCGTGACAGGGCCGGGAGTTCACAGTCGAGCTTGTACAGCGCGGCGCGTCCGGCTTGGCAATAAGCCTGCAGATGCCCCAGCGCATGCTGAGCCACCTGATAGCTCAAGCCATCCAGAACCACGAGGATGACATTGTGCGACATGGTTAAAAGCCTTAGTAAGCGAATCGGCCCCAGAGGAATCCCTGGGGCCAGATGCATTAGTTCATGTTGATGATGACGTGCTCTTGCCACAGGCGCGGCAGGGCTTTAGATGTGGCTTCCCAGGCAGCCGCATCCTTGATCGGCTGAACCTTGGTGTACTGCTCTTGCGGCAGCAACTTGGCTTGCACCTCGGCGGGTAGGGTCAGGTGCTCGGCACGGATCGGGCGGGCATTACCTTTGGCCAGGTTGATTTGGCCAGCGTCGCTCAAGATGTACTCACGCGCCAGTTTGGCGGCGTTGGGGTTTTTCGCCCACTTATTGATGATGGTGCTGTAGCCCGAGATAATCGAACCATCGGACGGGATCAGCACTTCGAAGCGTTCTGGGTCAATCTGGTCGCGGTAGGACAGGCCGTTGAAGTCCCACACCACGCCGACTTCCACTTCACCTTTTTCCAGGGTCTGGATAGTTGGATTGGCCAGCGACAGACGGCCCTGCTTGGCCAGCTCACCATAGAACTCCAGTGCTGGTTTGACGTTGCTTTCATCACCACCCATGACGATCGCGGCGGCCAGGACACCGTTAACTGCTTGTGCGGCGGTGCTGACATCACCGGCGGAGACTTTGTAGGTGCCGGTTTTCAGGTCAGCCCATGAGCGTGGGATATCCTTGACCAGCTGCTTGTTGACGATAAACGCGATGGAGCCGGTGTAGGCGAGCATCCAGTGACCGTCGGTGTCTTTAGCCCAGGCTGGAATCTGTTCCCAGGTGCTCGGCTTGTAGGCTTGGGTAACACCCTGCTGCACGGCGATGGGGCCGAAGGCCGCACCGACGTCGCCGATGTCGGCGGTGGCGTTGTCTTTTTCAGCGGCGAATTTGGCAATTTCCTGGGCCGAGCTCATGTCAGTATCCATGTGCTTGAGGCCGTAGATTTTCTCCAGGTCAACCCAGGTGTCTTTCCAGTTAGCCCAGCTATCCGGCATGCCGACACTGTTCACTGCGCCCTCGGCGCGTGCGGCTTTTTCCAGTGCCTGCATATCCATGTCAGCAGCCATGGCAGAGGTTGCCAGAGCAATAGCCGAACCCATCAGTGAAGCTATCAGCAGTTGTTTCATTGGCAACTCCTTTGCGATTGCGGTGTGTGCGGTAAGCGGTGCTGGTCTAGATCAGCAATACCCAGGCCAATTTAGGCGGGTTAAATGACAGTTTTATGTACGTTGATCATTTTCCGGTTATAACCGCGCTGCCTAAACGGGCGCATCACTAGCGTAGACCATGATTAAAACCCCTAGTACGCGGCTTGCAGGCTAGGGTTTGCGCGCACTGGCTGGGTTGACCAACCGCGTGTCATGTTTCGGTCATCTAGAGTGCTTAAACTTGAAACATGATTTTTACAGCGGCATGAACAGCCTTTTGCCCTCTATTTGGGCTGGACTAGTCCAAATTCGGAGGTCTTGATGCGTGATGAAGCGCCGCGGGCAGTGACTGCTATATGCCGGGCATTGGAGGAGCAGATCGAACACGGTTTGTTGCCGTCTGGAAGTCAGCTACCGGCAGAGCGCAAGCTCAGTGAGGTGTTCGACACCACACGCATCACCTTGCGTGAGGCGCTTGGGCAGCTAGAGGCCCAGGGGCTGATTTACCGTGAAGAGCGCCGCGGCTGGTTTGTTTCGCCACCGCGCGTGGCCTATAACCCGCTGGTGCGCAGCCACTTTCACGCGATGGTAGGTGAGCAGGGCCGGGTGCCCGCCACTGAGGTGTTGAGTGCCAGGTTGATGCCGGCCAGTGCCGAGATCTGCCAGCTACTGGCGTTGCCGGCGCTTTCTAGCGTGTATCAGATTCGTCGTGCGCGGCGTATTGATGGGCGGCTGGTGCTGTACGTTGAGCACTATCTGAACCCGAATTATTTCGCCGGGATTCTGGATTTCGACCTGACCTGCTCGCTGACCGAGTTGTATGCCAGCGAATACGGCATTCATTACGGCCGGGTGCGTTTCGATATGGTGCCCACGGCCTTGCACAGCGAAGCCGCGTCAGCATTGAAAGTAGCGGTGGGCAGCCCGGCGTTGCGTATCGTTCGGGTCAACCGCGATCAGCATGGCCGTTTGATTGACTGCGACCTGGAGTTCTGGCGCCACGACGCCCTGCATGTGAGCGTCGAGGTACCGGAATAGAGCACGAGGCTGGGCTTTTTGCCCAGCCGTTCTCAGGGCAGTTCAGCGCTGGCGTAGAACGCAGTGAGTACTTTCACCAGATGCGCCAGGTCATGGCTGCCGGCCAGTTCACGGATCGAGTGCATGGCGAACGTCGGCAGGCCGATGTCCACGGTGCGCACGCCCAGTTGGCTTGCAGTGATCGGGCCGATGGTCGAGCCGCAGCCCATGTCGCTACGGGTGACAAAACTCTGCACCGGCACTTCGTTTTCCAGGCACAGGTGGCGGAAAAAGCCGGCCGTCTCGCTGGTGGTGGCGTAGCGCTGGTTGCTGTTGATCTTGATCACAGGGCCGGCATTGAGCTTAGGGCCGTGGTTCTGATCGTGCTTATCCGCGTAGTTGGGATGCACGGCGTGGGCGTTGTCGGCCGAGACCAGCAACGAGCGCTGGATGGTCCGCACGAAGGCATCGCCTTCAGGCAGCACACGACGCAATACCTGTTCGAGCATCGGGCCATCGGCGCCGCAGGCCGAGCAGGAGCCGACCTCCTCATGATCGGTGCATACCAGCAGGCAGCTTTCATCATCGGGCGCCGCGAGCAGGGCTTGCAGGCCGGCGTAGCAGGACAGCAGGTTGTCCAAGCGCGCACCGGCGATAAAGTCGCTGTTCAGGCCAATGACCGCCGCCGCCTGGGTATCGTAGAAGCTCAGCTCGTAATCGAGCACGGCGTCGGCGCTGAAATCATGTTCGCGGGCCAGTTGATCGGTGATCAGGGCGCGGAAGTCAGCGGCATCGCTACCGGCCAGTTGCGCCAAAATCGGCGGCAGTTCGTTCTGCGGGTTGATCGCCCAGCCTTGATTGGCCTCACGGTTGAGGTGGATCGCCAGGTTAGGGATGACCGCAATGGGGCATTGAAAGTCGATCAGCTGGCTTTCCACCTTGCCGTCGCGGCGGTAGGTCACCCGGCCGGCCAGCGACAGGTCGCGGTCGAACCAGGGCGCCAGCAAAGCGCCGCCGTACACCTCAACGCCGAGCTGGAAAAAGCCATGTTGCTGCAGCTCCGGTTGCGGTTTGACCCGCAGGCACGGGCTGTCGGTGTGCGCGCCGACCAGGCGAATGCCGCCTTCCAGCGGTGCGCGCTTGCCCAGCTTGAAGGCGATGATCGAGGAGTCGTTGCGCGTCACGTAATAGCGGCCGCCGGCCTCGGTGTGCCAGCTGGCGCGTTCGTCCAGGTGCTGGAAACCGGCCGCCTCAAGGCGCTGAGCCAGGCTGGCGGTGGCATGAAAAGGGGTCGGCGAGGCCTTGAGGAACTCGATCAGGCCTTGATTCAAATCTTCGCGCATAGGGCACTCCAGACGGCAATCGGCCGAGTTTAGCGGATTTGCCTAGCGCTTTGGGCTGCCGCGCTCGACAGATCAGCTCGGGATGCTGACCAGGCTGAGCAGATAACCGTCGAACTCGGCGAATTGGCCTTCCAGCTCGCTGCCGGCGGGCCAGTCCCCATGCAGGTCAATCAACAGGCGCATGCACACTTTATTGTCAGCCTCGACGCTGAGCAGCTCGGCATCCTGAAAGTAGAAGTGCTGCAATACCTGCGGGTAGAGCGCCTTGAACAGGCTTTCCTTGAGCGAGAAGGTCAGGCTGATGCGTTGCGCGCGCTGTTCGGCGGAGAGGTTTTCCAGGCGGAACAGTTCGGCGGGCGTAAGAATTTCCGCTGCCAGGCGTTCCGCGCGGCTGGCCGGTATAAGTTGTTCGATATCCAGCCCCAGGCCGCGCCAGTCGGCGCTGTTGCCCACCACGGCGCCGGCCCAGCCGCTGCCGTGGGTGATTGAGCCGACCACACCTAACGGCCACTGTGGCGCGCGATCTTCACCGCAGGCCGGAACCGTCGCCGCACCGGTCAAACGCATCAAGGCCTCACGCGCACACAGGCGCCCGGCCAGGTATTCGGCCTGGCGTTTGGCTACGCCGCGCACCGGCGCGACTGCGCAGCGGCTGAAATCCGCTGCATCCAGTAGTTCGGGATTAAAGGTGGTGCTGATTAACTGCAGCGCCGGCAGGCTGTGCGGCAATGGCCAGTGACTCTTCAGGGGGCTGCAGCAGGGCGGGAGGTAGGCTGTATTCATCGACCTATTCTGCCGTGCGGCGCTTTGCACGGCCAGCCGCTGCGCGCGTTTACATTTCTTTGCAAAGCGGCAACAAAGCTAAACGAAGTTGCGCGGGCTTTTTTGCCACACTGTGGCATGCGTTTCTTCGGGGACGCAGGTGAGGTTGTAGCTGGCGCAGGCGTGAGGCTTGTTCCGGCATTTCTCTGAGAATGAGTACGGGAGCCCGTTTGGGCTCCCGTTTTTTTATGGACGCTATTTAGGGCGGTCATCCTTCGCGACGCTTTAACTTTCGCGCTACCAGCCCGGCACCCCGCTCATGTCCGGCAGCTTGTGGGCGATGCCTTTATGGCAGTCGATGCACGTAGCTTCGCCGCTGGCCAGGGCGGTGGAGTGCATCTGCCGGGCGCGCTGGCCCTGGCGGGTGAAGTCCATAAACTCGAAGTTGTGGCAGTTACGGCATTCCAGCGAGTCGTTGGCTTTGAGCCGCGCCCATTCGTGTTCGGCGAGTGTGCGGCGGTGGGCGAGGAACTTGTCGCGGGTGTTGATGGTGCCGAAAATCTTGCCCCACACCTCTTTGGAGGCCTGCATCTTGCGCGCGATTTTGTCGGTCCATTTGTGCGGCACGTGGCAGTCCGGACAGGTGGCGCGCACGCCGGAGCGGTTGCTGTAGTGGATGGTGTCCTTCAGTTCGACATACACGTTGTCGCGCATTTCATGGCAGGAAATGCAGAACTGCTCGGTGTTGGTGACTTCCAGCGCGGTGTTGAAACCGCCCCAGAAGATGATCCCGGCGATAAAACCGCCAAGGGTGAGAAAGCCCAGGCTGTAGTGCACGCTCGGTCGGCGCAGGATGCGCCAGTAGTCCTTGAGCAGGGCAAACAATGATTTCATGACGCCTCCTCAGGGTTTGGCCGGGGCATTGATTTCGTCTTGCAACAGCTTGTCGATGGTCTCGAAACTGTTGCCCACCAGCGGTTTCACCTCGTTCTGTGAAACGTGGCACTGATTGCAGAAGTAGCGCCGTGGCGATACTGCTGCCAGCGGCTGGCCGTCGCGGTCCATGTAGTGGGTGATGCTGATCATCGGGGCTTGGCTGCGCGCGCTACCGGCGCGGCTGTGGCAGGTCAGGCACTTGTTGCCGTTTTTGTCGATCTGGTAACTGCTGATGCTGTGCGGGATGGTCGGCGGTTGCTCGGGGTAGTTGCGTTCGCGCTTGAGGTCCTTGTTTTCCTCATTGGCAATAGGCGGCGCTGATAGAGTCTGGCTGATGGTGCCGCCTGGGCGGCGGCCATCCGGTGCCGGGGCATCCAGCGGGTAATTGACTTCGGCGGCCACGGCAATGCCAAACGCGGCCAGCAGCAGGAAAGGCAGTAGGCGAATGTTCATCAGAGTTCTCCTCAGGCCACGCTGATCAGTTCGATCTTCACCGCACACTTCTTGTAGTCGGCCTGCTTGGAGATCGGGTCGGTGGCATCCAGGGTGACCTTGTTGATCAGCTTGTTGGCGTCGAAAAACGGCACGAACACCAACCCCTGGGGCGGTTTGTTGCGCCCTCGGGTTTCGATGCGCGCGCGCATTTCACCGCGCCGGCTGATCACTTTGACCTCGCTGCCGCGCCGGGCGTTAAGCGCCTTGGCATCGTCCGGGTGCATGTACACCAGGGCATCGGGCACCGCCTTGTGCAGCTCTTCGACACGCTGGGTCATGCTGCCGGTGTGCCAGTGCTCCAGTACCCGGCCGGTGCTGAGCCAGAACGGGTAGTCGGCATCCGGGGCTTCGGCGGCCGGCTCGTAGGGCAGGGCGAAGATGATCGCCCTCTTGTCCGGGTAACCGTAGAACTGCACGCCGCTGCCTTTTTCCACATAAGGATCGAGGCCTTCACGGTAGCGCCAGCGGGTTTCCTCGCCGTCCACCACCGGCCAGCGCATGCCGCGTTCGCTGTGGTAACGGTCGAAGTCGGCGAGGTCATGACCATGGCCACGGCCGAACTGCGCGTATTCCTCGAACAGGCCTTTTTGCAGGTAGAAGCCAAAAGCCTTGGCTTCATCGTTGATATGGCCGGCTTCGATCTGCTCGCTGGGGAACTGGTCGACCTGACCGTTGGCGAACAGCACCTGGTACAGGGTCTTGCCCTTGTGCTGCGGCGAGGTGGCCAACAGTTCGGCCGGCCAGACTTCATCGGTGGTAAAGCGTTTGGAAAACTCCACCAGTTGCCACAGATCAGATTTGGCCTCGCCGGGGGCAGTGACCAACTGATGCCAAAATTGCGTGCGACGCTCGGCGTTGCCGTACGCGCCTTCCTTTTCCACCCACATGGCGCTGGGCAGGATCAGGTCGGCGGCCTGAGCCGAGACGGTAGGGTAGACGTCGGAGACGATGATGAAGTTGTCTGGGTTGCGCCAGCCGGGCAGCACTTCGCCCATGATGTTCGGCCCAGCCTGCATGTTGTTGCTGACCTGGGTCCAATAGACGTTGAGCACGCCGTCTTTGAGCATGCGGCTTTGCTGCACGGCGTGGAAACCGACCTTTTCCTGGATGGTGCCGGCGGGCAGCTTCCAGATTTTCTCGGCGGTGGCGCGGTGTTTCGGGTTGGTCACCACCATGTCCGCCGGCAGGCGGTGGGAGAAGGTGCCGACTTCGCGCGCAGTGCCGCAGGCCGAGGGCTGGCCGGTGAGCGAGAACGGGCTGTTGCCCGGTTCGCTGATTTTGCCGGTGAGCAGGTGGATGTTGTAGATCAGGTTATTGGCCCACACCCCACGGGTGTGCTGATTGAAGCCCATGGTCCAGAACGACATGACCTTGCGCTTGGGGTCGGCATACAGCTCGGCCAGGGCCTTGAGGCGCTCGGCTGGCACCCCGGTTTCCTTGGCGGTGCGCTCCAGGGTGTAGGGTTTGACGAAAGCGGCGAACTGCTCGAAGGATATATCGCTCCAGGTGTTGGCGGTCTCGGCGTTTTTCGCCTGCACTTCAAGCGGGTGATCGGGGCGCAGGCCGTAGCCGATGTCGTCGGCACCCTTGGCGAACTTGGTGTGCTGGTTGACGAAACTCTTGTTCACCGCACCGCTTTCGATGATGTGGTTGGCGATGTAGTTGAGGATCAGCAGGTCAGTCTGCGGTTTGAACACCATGGGAATATCAGCCAGCTCGAAGCTGCGGTGTTCAAAGGTAGAGAGCACCACCACTTTGGTCTGCGGGTAGCTCAGGCGGCGGTCGGTGACCCGGCTCCAGAGGATCGGATGCATCTCGGCCATGTTCGAGCCCCACAGCACGAACACGTCGGCGGCTTCGATATCGTCATAGCAGCCCATCGGCTCATCGGCACCGAAGGTGCGCATAAAACCCATCACCGCCGAGGCCATACAGTGGCGCGCGTTGGGGTCGATGTTGTTGCTGCGCAGGCCGGCTTTCATCAGCTTGTTGGCCGCGTAGCCTTCCCAGATGGTCCATTGCCCCGAACCGAACATGCCCACCGACTCGGGGCCTTTGTTCTTCAAGGCTTCCTTGAACTTCAGCTCCATGATGTCGAAGGCCTGCTCCCAACTGATCGGCTGGAACTCGCCCTGTTTGTCATACACGCCGTTCTTCATGCGCAGCAGCGGCTCGGTCAGGCGGTCAACGCCGTACATGATCTTCGATAGGAAGTAGCCCTTGACGCAGTTCAGGCCGCGATTGACCTCGGCCTTGACGTCACCGTGGGTGGCCACCACGCGGTTGTTCTTGGTCGCCACCATCACGCTGCAACCGGTGCCGCAGAAGCGGCAGGGGGCTTTGTTCCAGTTCAGCGTGGTCATGTCCGCTTCGGTGATCAGGTTGCTGGCCGAGGTGGCAATCGGCAGGCCGGCCGCTGCTGCGGCAATGGCGGCGGCGTTGGCTTTGGCGAATTGACGGCGGGTCATGCTCATTCGTCGGCTCCTTCGGGGCTCAGCAGTTCGTGGTAGACCAGCGCGGCGTTGAGTACGCCCGGCAGGTTGCTGATCTGGTCTATGCGCTCAAGGATCTGCTGCTCGTCGGCGGTTTCCAGTACTACCACCAGCTTGCCCAGTGGGCTTTGCTGATGCAGTTCAACCCCGTCAAGCAGGCTCAGATTGGCTTTCACCGCTTCGAACTGCTCCGGGCGGGCGTGTACCAGCAGGCTGGCAATGTGCAGGGTTTCGGCCATATTCCGTGGCTCCGATGGTGATCAGGCAGGGCGATCAGCTAGGCGGTCCGGGTGGACCAATCAGCATTTGCATAAACCAGATAAAGAAACCGTAGCCACCGACCAGGGCGATGGACAGGAGGGGGAAAAAGCAGACGACAAGAAACAGAAAAAGGCGGGTTTCCTTACTTTTTTGCACATTGTTGTCGTTGTTATTGTCGGTGGTCATGGCGACTGACTCCCCTCAGGTGTAGCAATCAGGTTAGACCTTACTCTTGATATGGACAAAAGTGCTGATCTGAATCAAGACGAATGGCTTTCCTCGGTATTTGTTCCAGTGCAGCACAGCGGCTATGCACCGCGCGCAAAGCCGGCTTGTCCGACTGCGTGTTAATCTGCCGGAACGGCCGATTTAGAGCCATTTTGCGAGCCTGCCGATGCCTGCTGCCGATTCGTCTGCGTATTTGATGCGCGGTACTGCCGCCTACCGGCGCGCCACCCTGGCGCTGTTCTGCGCCGGTTTTGCCACCTTTGCCTTGCTCTACTGCGTGCAGCCGTTGCTGCCGCTGCTGGCGTCGCATTTCTCCGTGTCCGCAGCGGGTAGCAGTTTGGTGCTGTCGCTGACCACGATGAGCCTGGCCGTTTGTCTGCTGGTGTCCGGTGCACTGGCCGAGAGCTGGGGGCGCAAGCCGGTAATGGTCGCGGCTCTGGGCCTGGCGTCACTGCTGGGGATTGCCTGCGCGCTGGTGGACAGTTGGGATCATCTGCTGTGGCTGCGCGCCTTGCTTGGCCTGGCGTTGAGCGGGCTGCCGGCCCTGGCCATGGCCTATGTCGGTGAAGAATTCGACCCCGAGGCACTGCCGGCGGCGATGGGGCTGTATATCGGCGGCACCGCGCTGGGCGGGTTGCTAGGGCGTTTGCTCGCCGGCCTGCTCAGTGATCTGGGCGGCTGGCCGCTGGCGTTGGCCGGTATTGCTGGTATGGGCTTGTTGGCCTTGGCGCTGTTTATTTGGCTGCTGCCGCCGTCGCGGCATTTCACCGCGCAATCGCTGTCAGTGCGTGGCCTGCTGCGCAACTTTGCGGCGCACCTGGGCAATGGCCAATTGCGCCGCCTGTTTCTGTTGGCCTTTCTGTTGATGGGCGGGTTTGTCGCCTTGTTCAACTATGTCGGTTTTCGCCTGGCGGCCGCACCGTTCAATCTTTCATCCAGCTGGATCGGCTTGTTGTTCACCGTGTATCTGCTGGGCATCGTCAGCGCCGGTTGGGCGGGGCGACTGGTGCCACGCCTGGGCGCGCGCCAGGTGATGCTAGGCGGTATCGCCATCATGCTGCTGGGGGTGGCGCTCTGTGCCACGCCCTGGCTGAGCCTGGCGGTGGCGGGGTTGGCCTTGTTCACCCTGGGTTTCTTTGCCGCCCACGCGGTGGCCAGTGGGCAGGTCGGGCAGCGCGCGAGTGGAGCCAAGGCGCAGGCGTCGGCGTTGTACCTGTGCGCCTATTACCTGGGCTCCAGCGTGATTGGCTATGCCGCCGGGTACATCTGGGAGCATGCCGGCTGGCTGCCCATGCTGGCCGTACTGGCCGCGCTGTTTGTCTCGGCCGGAATCAGTGTGCGTAAGCTGTAAGGCTTGAGTTGCGGGTTCACGCAAGTGCTTGTGTATGCGGCGGCAGGCCATCGATTGACTGAGCAAACATTCAGTTGTTGCCATCCGCGGGCATTGCGATGGGCACTAAGACTTCATTGCGGCGTAAAAACCACGGCATAAACGGTGGGTTGTAGCGGGCCCATACTGGTTCGCCGACGACGCGCCAGCCGTTTTTGCTAATCCACACGTCGAGCTCTGCTTTATTGCGCGTGTAGGCACGTTCACTCCAGAACCCCGAGTAGCGCACCGCCGCCATCTGCCGCGCGGGCACTTGGCGCAATGTCACCTGTGGGTCTTTAGGAGCCGGCAGCGTGGCCAGTGAGAGGGTCGCAGGCATCATAAAACTCACAGCCCAAGCGCCATCGATTTGCTGTTGGCCAACGGGTGACGTCATCGCGATTTTCTCACCTTCGGCCTCTTGGGCGACCGGTGCGGTCATCGCAATTTTCTGGCTGGAGGTGTTGTTGCCCGAAATGTAATCAAACAGCCGGCTAAACGCTTTGCTGCCAGCCTGATCAAAATCCCCGTCTACCCGGGTTTCTGCAACAACATGGGGCTCATAGTTACGCAACTCAAAGCTGTCTTCTTTGAGCACAACTGAGTATTTCGCTTCCTCAACCGCCATTGCGTTTCCACTCCCAATGAGTGCAGCAAAAAGCACTGCTGCAGCCTGTTTTAAATAGGTCATTCGCGTTCACCCGCTACTGTGGATCTCTGGAGGGAGGCGCCGAGACCATGTGCTTGGCTCGGCTGCTCACTGTCTCATCGCCTTAAGACTTGAACGCTACGTGTGCAGCAAGTTCATTGGGGCGTTGATTTACGGCCTGGGTGACTTAGGGCTTCGGCTGCTCCATCAGGTATTTTGCAACGGCCGCATAAGCTGGTAATGAGGTGGGATCGTTGGCGGAATTGGCCGCGATTGGGTGGCTGGCGAAGCGGGCAATCACCATCTCGGCCGCTGGGTCAATGTACAGCGCTTGGCCGTGCACCCCGCGCGCCATAAAGGCGCCATTCGCGTTGTGGGTGACCCACCACATATTGCGATAACTCCAGCCGGGCAACAGCGAGTAGCCAGCCTTGGCGAAATCTTCACGGCTTGCACCGTTACGGATGTCTGTCACGACCTCGGCCGGCAAGATTTGCTGGTCGTTGTAACGGCCGTTGTTGCGCACCATTTCACCAAAGCGCGCCAGGTCACGCAGGCCGCTGTTCAGCCCGCCACCGGCAAACGGTGTGCCGATGGAGTCGACGGACATATAGGCATCCTGCTCAGCGCCAAGTTTGCTCCAGATGCGCTCCGACAGCAGTTTTGCCACGTTGCGGCCACTCGCACGCGCTAGCACCCACCCGAGGGCATCGGTGTTGGCGGTCCGGTAGTGAAAGGCCTCGCCATGTTTACCCTGCGGCTGAACCGTTTGCAGAAACTCATAATAAGTACGTGGCCCCTGGTAGTCCGCGGGTTTGGGCAGCGGATTGCCGGCGGCGGCATGCGCCCAGACTTCGGCATTGGGGTCGGCATAGTCTTCGCTAAAGCGAATGCCGGTGGTCATATCCATCAACTGGCGAACCGTGGCGTTACCGAAGGCAGATGCAGCCAGCTCGGGTACGTAGTAGGCCACCTTGCGTTCAGGCTCAAGCGTCCCTTCGGCAACCAGTAGCGCGGCGAGGGTGCCCATAAAGGTCTTGGTGACTGACATGGCGCCATGCTGGCCTTGCGCCTTGAGCACACCGAAATAGCGTTCGTAGACGACTGCGCCGCGATGCAGCACAACAATCCCGTCGGTGTAGTTGGCCAGCAGCGACTGCTGCCAGGTCATGGGCTTATCAGCGCCGAGTGGCATGAACGAGACAGTGTCGATGGCGTCCAGCAGGTTGCGCTTTAGCGGCGAAGGCGCGCTAAGCCCGTGCGACACATTGACGGTGGGCATGAGTTGGCGAAAGTTGGAGACACTCCAGCGCATCTGCGGGAAGCGAAAATAACTGCCGTCATCGAAACGCAAAATACGCTCAGGCGGGGGTGGTGAGCCAACCATCCAGCCCAGTTCAGCCGGGTCACTGGCCTGCGCGCTTGGGAATTGCGCAGGTGTGCTGGCGTGGGCCGAGCAGGCGAATGCGCTGAGTAGTAGGCATAAGCGCAGGGGTAATGATCCTTTCAAACGGCGTATGTCCATGATTAGCACCCTCTGTATATGTCTGCTCAGTAAAGCATAGGCGGCCAAGTCTCCCCGCCATCAGTGCGGTGGGGAGTATTCAGCGGCTTAAGCTTCCTGGGCCCGATACGCGCCCGGCGTCAGCCCCGTCCATTTTTTAAAGGCACGGTGAAACGCAGACGGCTCCGAAAACCCCAGTTGCTCGGCAATGTCCTGAATGGCCAAATCGGCGCGGCCCAAGTGATAAATCGCCAAGTCCCGGCGCAGATGATCTTTCAACTCCTGAAAGCTCGAGCCTTCCTCGCGCAAATGCCGGCGCAGGGTTTGTGGGCTCATGTGCAGCTGTTGCGCCACGGCGTCGAGGTCTGGCCAGTTGCTGCAGTCGCGACCAAGCAGGCGGCGGATTTGGCTGATCAGGCTGTCGCCGCCATCCGGGCGCGCCAGCAGATCGGCCGGGGAATGCTGGAGGAATTGCTTGAGGGTGCGCTCGTCCTGCAGCAGCGGCATGGCCAGATAGCGGGCGTGGAACAGCAGGCTGGTGCGCCCAGCGGAAAAACGCCGGTTGCAGGGAAACAGCAATTCGTACTCGGCAGCGTGGGCGGGCTGGCTGTAGGTGAAGGTGGTTTCTTCCAGACGGATGCGTTGGCCGATTAGCCAACTGCCGAGGCGGTGCCAGATCACCAGCAGGCATTCCACCAGAAAGTGGTCGGGGTCCAGCAGGCTTGAGCCGTCTACGCTCAGTCGTGCCCAATCACCTTCACGCTGAATGCTGATGATCGGCGCTTCGGGAAACAGGCTGTAGAACAGCGCGCCCCGGCCCAGGGCTTTTTCCAGCGAGCGGCAATGGATGATGGCGTAACACATCATGGCGAACGTGCCGCGCTTACTGCGCAGACGGCCAAAGCCGAGGTATTCGTCGTCGAGGCTTTCCCACAACAACTGCACCAAACGGGCGAACTGCTCGGGGGCGATGCGGGCGCGTGGCTCATCCAGCAGAGCGGGTTGAATCCCCAGCTGGCGCAGCAGTGGCGTGCAATCTTGGCCCTTGGCCTCGGCACCGCGTAAGGCCGCGCGGACAAAGTGGCTGGCGATGGTGTGTTCGCGCATGACGGCTCCTTGAAAGTGCGCCGATGGTAAGCAGCTTGACGGGCATAGAACAAGCACCGAGCGAATGGGTCAACCCAGGCTGAGCGCATGGGTCATTGAGGCTGGTGGCAGGGCAGGCCTAACCTGCAGCACGACTTCAGCTCTAGGAGCCACCCCATGCAGCGCAACATTTTCGATACCGAACACAGCATGTTTCGCGACGCCTTTGCCGCTTTTCTGAAGAAGGAAGTGCTGCCCCATCAGGACCAATGGGAGGCCGACGGCATGGTCAGCCGTGAGGTATGGAAGAAGGCCGGTGACATGGGCTTTTTGCTGCCTTGGGCGGATGAGGAATACGGCGGTGCGGGCCTCAAGGATTTTCGCTACGAGCAGATTATGTGCGAGGAGTTGGCCAAGGTTAACGAAGCCGGTTTTATGCTGCCGCTGCACTCGGCGCTGTGCGGCCCCTATATCGCTGAGTACGGTAACGCTGAGCAGAAGGCGCGCTTTATGCCGGGGATTATCAGCGGCGAGCTGATTCTGGCGGTGGCGATGACCGAGCCGAGCGCCGGCTCCGACCTGGCCGGCATGCGCACCAGTGCGGTGGAGCAGGACGATCACTACCTGCTCAACGGCTCCAAGGTGTTTATCTCCAACGGCCTCCTGGCCGATGTGGTGATAGTCGCAGCCAAGACCGACCCGGCGAACAAACATGCCATGGGCTTGTTCTTGGTCGAGCGCGGCATGGCGGGTTTCGAGCGCGGCAAGAAGCTGGAAAAACTCGGCATGAAGAGCCAGGACACCGCCGAGCTGTTCTTCAACAACGTCAAGGTGCCCAAAGCCAACCTGCTGGGGGATGCCAAGGGTGGCTTCTTTTATCTGATGAACATGCTCGCTCAGGAGCGCCTGACCAATGCCTGCGGCGCGGTGGCCGGTGCCGAGGCGGCGCTGCAAGTGACCATCGATTACGTGAAAGAGCGTAAGGCTTTTGATCGGCCGATTTCGCACTTCCAGAACACCCGCTTCAAGCTCGCTGAAATGCGTACGAAAATCGACGTGGCGCAGGTGTTTGTTGACCGCTGCGTGATCGATCACAACGAGAAAAAGCTCACCCCAGAAGTCGCTGCCGAGGCCAAGCTGTTCACCACTGAGCTACTGGGCAAGGTAGTCGATGAGGGGGTACAACTGCACGGCGGCTGGGGGTATATGTGGGAGTACCCAATTTGCAAGATGTACGCGAATGCACGCATTCAGCGCATCTTCGCTGGCACCTCGGAAATCATGAAAGAGATCATCAGCCGCGGGATGAAGCTTTGATAGAGGGTTAATGGCTAAATCGAGGCGCGACAGACACTAACAATAAGAGGTCTGCACATGGACGAACAACTGCCTCTGGAGCGCCTGGCGCTCTGGGTTGAGAAACGCCCCGATGCGGTCTGGCTCAGCCAGCCGGTAGCTGGGCAATGGCATGATTTCACCTGGGCGCAGGTGGATGAGCAGGCGCGGCGTATAGCCACGGCGTTGCATGCACTGGGTTGTGCGCCGGGTGACCGAGTGGCGCTGCTGGCGAAGAACTGCGCCGAATGGGTGATTGCCGATCTGGCGATCATGATGGCGGGGCTAATCAGCGTGCCGTTGTACCCCCTGCAGTCAGCCGAGAGCATCGAGTATGTGCTGCGACATTCGCAGTGCAAGGCGATCTTCCTCGGCAAGCTGGATGAACCGGCCAAGTTGGCCCCCGGCATTCCCGCTGAAGTGATGCGGATTGCCATGCCGTATCCGACTATCGAGGCCAGTCACGGCTGGCATGCCTTGCTGGCGGCGCACCAGCCGTTGGCTGAAACGCATCAGCAGGCACCCGATGCCTTGCTCAGCATCCTCTATACCTCCGGCACCACGGGGCAGCCCAAGGGGGTGATGCTCTCGGCCAAAGCGTTCGCCTATGCCAGTAGCCACTCGGTGCAGGAGTTGCAAATCACCGAGCAGGATCAGTTCTTCTCATACCTGCCGCTATCGCATGCCGCCGAGCGTTTTCTGGTGGAGATGAACGCCTTGTACAGCGGTGGGCGGGTGGCCTTTGTCGAGTCACTGGACTCCTTTGCCAGCGACTTGCGCCACGTGCGGCCGACCGTGTTTTTCTCCGTGCCGCGCCTGTGGACGCGCTTTCAGCAGGGCGTGCTGGAGAAACTGCCGCAGCCCAAACTGGCACGTTTGCTGGGTATTCCGCTGATTGGCGGCTTGGTCGCGCGCAAAATTCGCAAGGGATTAGGGCTGGATCGCGCACGGATTCTGGTCAGTGGCGCGGCAGCGATTCCGCCGGCCTTGCTGGATTGGTACCAGCGTATCGGTATGACCATCTGCGAGGGCTATGGCATGACCGAGCACTTCGCCTATGGCTGCTTCAACCGGCCGGGGCAGGTGCGTTTTGGCACGGTGGGGCGGCCGATGCCGGGTAATGAGATGCGCCTGGCCGAGAATGGCGAAATCCTGCTGCGTTGCCCGTGCCTGATGCTGGGTTACTACCAGGAACCGGCGAAAACCGCTGAAACCATTACCGATGGCTGGCTGCACACGGGTGACAAGGGCGAGATTGATGCGGCCGGTTACCTGAAAATTACCGGGCGGGTGAAGGATATCTTCAAGACCAGCAAGGGCAAGTACATCGCCCCGGCGCCGATTGAAGGGGAGATCGCCAAGAACCTCTGGGTCGAGCAGGTGTGCCTGATGGGCAGCAATTTGGATCAGCCATTGGCGCTGATCGAGCTGTCACCGGCGGCTCGTGAGCAGGCACGCGAGCAAGTGGCGGCCGACCTTGCGCAGACTTTGCAGCAGCTTAATGCTCAGCTTGAGGCCCACGAACGGCTTAGCCATTTTGTGCTGGTGCGCGAGGCCTGGACCGTGGACAACGGCTGCATGACCCCGACCATGAAAATCCGCCGTAACGTACTGGAAGCACGCTTTGCCGACCAACTAAGCGAGCTGGATGCCAAGCAACCGCTGCATTGGCAATAGCTGCACTGCTTAGGTTGGGCTGGCCGCGCAGGTTGAGCGCAGCGCTACCCATCGGCATAAACGATTATCCAAAGGAGCTGTTATGCAAGGCCCGCTGTCGTCCCTGAAAGTGCTGGATTTTTCCACCCTGTTGCCGGGGCCGTTTGCCTCTCTATTACTAGCCGATATGGGCGCCGAGGTGCTGCGAGTTGAGTCGCCTTCGCGCATGGACCTGGTGCGCGTGCTGCCGCCGCATGACGGCGGCGTGTCGGCCAGCCATGCCTACCTCAACCGCAACAAGCGCTGCATCGCCCTTGACCTGAAAAAGCCCGAGGCGGTGGAAATGGTCAAGCAACTGGTGGCCGAGTACGACATCGTGCTGGAGCAGTTCCGCCCAGGGGTGATGGACAAACTCGGCGTCGGCTACGAGGCGCTGAAAGCGATCAACCCGAAGCTGATTTACGTGTCGATCACCGGCTATGGCCAGACCGGGCCGTATAAGGATCGCGCCGGGCATGACATCAATTATTTGGCCCTGGCCGGCATCGCCAGCTACACCGGGCGCAGCGACACTGGGCCGCTGCCGCTGGGTATTCAGGCAGCGGATATTGCCGGCGGCTCGCTGCACGGGGTGATCGGCCTACTGGCGGCGGTTATTCAGCGCCAGGCCACGGGCCTGGGTCAGCAGGTGGACATCAGCATGACCGACTGTGCCTTCAGCCTGCACGGTATGGCCGGGGCGGGTTATCTGGCGGCCGGGGTGGAGCCGGCGATGGAAAACCAGGCACTCAATGGCGGCAGTTTCTACGACTACTACCGCACCCGTGATGGCCGTTGGTTCTCGGTCGGTAGCCTGGAACCGCAGTTCATGCAGCAATTCTGCGCCGCGATTGGTCGCCCTGAGTTGGCTGCGCGTGGTCTTTCACTAAAGCCCGAGGATCAGCAAGCGCTTAAACGCGAGATCGAAATCGAGTTCGAGAAACGCGATTTCGCCGAGTGGAATCAGGTATTCGCCGGCCTGGATGCCTGCGTGGAACCGATGCTCACCCTCAGTGAGGCCGTTGAGCATCCGCAGATCAGAGCGCGCAATCTGGTTACCGAGGTGCCGCGTGTGGGCAATGCACCACAGGCGCAGATCGCCTGCCCGATCAAGTTCTCCAGCGGCTTGCCTGCACCCCGGCATATCGGTGCGGCGTTGGGGGCGAACACAGAGGAAGTGCTGGCTGAACTGGGTTACAGCGCCGAGCAGATTGCCCAGCTCAAGGCGGTAAAAGTGGTGGCCTGAGTCCCGTTGAAGGAGCAGTCGAGCGCTTTATGCATAGCGCCTGATGCACTGGCGGCTCGTCAAATGATGCGTTTTCCGGCATAAGCGTGGTTCGTGCCAATAGGCCATGCAGGGAGACAGCATGTATCACGGTGAACGCTTCAACGCCTGGACCCATCTGGTCGGAACGCTACTGGCCAGCGTGGGCGCCGTGTGGATGCTGGTGCTGGCAAGCCTGGACGGTGACGTACGCAAGATCGTCAGTGTGGCGATCTATGGCCTGACGCTGGTACTGCTATACAGCATCTCCACGCTTTACCACAGCGTGCAGGGGCGGGCGAAGGTGGTGATGCGTAAGCTTGACCACCTGTCGATCTACTTGTTGATTGCCGGCAGCTATACGCCATTTTGCCTGGTAACCCTGGAAGGGGTGTGGGGCTGGACGCTGTTTGGCGTTGTCTGGACGCTGGTCGTTATTGGCATGGTGCAGGAGATCAAACCGCGCTCCGAGGCGCGCGTGCTGTCGATTGTGATCTACGCCGTAATGGGCTGGATTGTGCTGGTGGCGGTCAAACCGTTGATCGCTAAGCTGGGCATGGCCGGATTTGTCTGGCTAGCCGGAGGCGGGGTGCTTTACACCGTGGGCATCATCTTCTTCGTTTATGACAGCCGCTTCCGTCATTGGCATGGCATCTGGCACCTGTTCGTTATGGGCGGCAGCTTGATGCACTTCGTGGCGGTGTTGCGTTACGTGCTGTGAGCCTTTAGTGGGCTATTCGATGCGCTGTTCACCGGTAAAACTCAAGGTCACCTTGCAGCGTCGGCAGAAATAGCGACGGCCTTTACTGACCAGTGTGTGGCGCTGGGCCGAAAACGGGAATTCCCCTTGCGGGCAGCTGCAGCGGTAGATGTAGCGACTCACCGCACGCCGTTGCACGGCGTAGGTATGGCAACGGTTAGGCGCTAGCTCATACACACCGCGCATGATCAGCTGCCACTCCTCGCCGTGGGGCTGGATTTTCAGGCCAAACAGCTGATGGGCAATCAGGTGCGCGACTTCATGGGGTACGGTCTGCCGGAGAAAGTCTTCGCGATTCTCTCGGTACAGCTGCGGGTTGAAGCGCAGTTTGTTTTCCGTCAGGTGCGCCACGCCGGCTTTTTGCCCACGCAGCTTGAAACTCACCTCGGCGCGGACAAAGGGTTGCTTGAAGAACGCTTCAGCTTGCTGGTAGCACTGCTCTACGCGGCTTAGGAGTTGCTCAGGCATAAAGATGATGATCGAGGTCGGGCTGGCGATTATGCCCAAGGCCTTTGATGTGCGCAGCCCTGAAACGACGAAACCACCCGCAGGTGGTTTCGTTACGTGTCATCAAGTAAGCGTTAGCTGGTGTAGACCGGGCCAACCCCAAAGCCCCAGAGAATCACCGAGCTGGCAATCATCGCCACCAGCACCACCAAACCCACAGCAAGTACCGAGCTGGAGAACATAAAACCTTCATCCTCGGGGATGCCCATAAACCGCGGGATACCGACATACAGCAGGTACACCGTGTAGCAGATGGCTGCCGTGCCCACCACCATGGCCAGCCAGAGGTGCGGGTAGAGTGCTGCGAGCCCACCGATAAACAGCGGAGTGGCGGTATAGGCAGCAAATACCACGCATTGCGTTAGGTTCGGGCTGGCATCGTAGGTGCGCGCCATCCAATGGATGAATGCGCCCATAACTGCAACACCGGCCAGCATTGCCAAGTAGGTCATGAAGGTCATTTGCAGTGCGCTGGCTTCTGTCAGCATCACCGGCGCTCGATCACCAATGGCCCAGCCTACCTGGGTTGTGCCGATGTAGGCCGAGATCGCAGGAACTGCCGCGAGAATCAGTACGTGGGTGAGATACATGTGGCTGATGGTTTCTTCTTCGCCACGGATTTCCTGCCATTCCTGGTCAGGGTGAGTGAATAGTCCCCAAACGTGATGGATCATGCCAGACCTCCTGTTTTTATAGCGGTCGCCCCCCAGCGCAGCGCCTGATTGGCATGGACAGCTTCATCAGGTGCGATGCCGAACCTATGCGACCGTATGTCGCAGTATAGGCAGCCATTACGGCTGGAAAGGCGGGGCGTTAGAGCAAATCGGACTCTCAGCCGCGGCCGTAATAACGTTCGAGGATTTCCATGGCTTTATTGATTGACTGCAAGCGCTCTGTACTGCCGCCGCGATCCGGGTGGTGCAGGCTGACCAGTTGCCGGTAGCGCTGTTTGATGCGGGCAGACGTAAGTGTTTGCGGGTTGTCGCTAAGTTCAAAGAGTTCCAGGGCGGCCTGTTGCTCCTCGCCACCCTGCATGCGTGACCAGAAGCTGCGCAGCAGCTTGGCCACATCCTGCTCGTCGGTATCGCGGAGTTGGCTCATGTCGAGGTAGTAATCGCGCAGTGGGTCATGCTCGCTCAGCTGCGCACTGCCCGGTTGATAGGGCAGCACCTGGATGTTTAGCGCGCTGATCTGCAGGTGGCCGCGTTGCGACGCCCATAGCCGTTCACGCAGGCGATAGAGCGCGTTGAACAGCAGAAAATGGGTACGAAACAGCACCAGGTGGTCGGTCAGTGGCAGGTTTGGAATATGCGTGCAGTGGCGAGCTTTTAGCTGCTGGATCAATTGGTATTCGCCAAGGCCTGCTGGCGCTGCGTCGAGCAACTGGAGCACATGTTCGGATAGGTCGAGGTTCGGGTTGAAGTCATCGTTCATCGGTCGAGCCTAGCATTTCAACAACTGTGGGGTAGGGTGCGGCACGCTTTCTGCGTAAAATGCCGCATTCTCAACGGCTTCCGGATTTCAGCGCACCATGGGCACCCTCTCGGTCAATCAGAACAAACTGCAAAAACGCTTGCGTCGCCAGGCGGGCGAAGCCGTCGCCGACTTCAACATGATCGAAGATGGCGACAAGGTCATGGTCTGCCTGTCCGGCGGCAAAGACAGCTACACCATGCTCGACGTGCTGTTGCACCTGCAGAAAGTCGCCCCGATCAAGTTCGAGATCGTCGCGGTGAACATGGACCAGAAGCAGCCAGGCTTTCCCGAACATGTATTGCCGGCCTATTTGGAGTCCATCGGTGTGCCGTATCACATCGTCGAGAAGGACACCTATTCGGTGGTCAAGGAGAAGATCCCGGAAGGTAAGACCACCTGCTCGCTGTGTTCGCGTCTGCGCCGCGGCACGCTGTATACCTTTGCGGATGAGATCGGCGCGACCAAGATGGCCCTGGGGCATCACCGCGACGACATCCTGGAAACCTTCTTTCTCAATATGTTCTACGGCGGCACCCTCAAGGCCATGCCGCCCAAGTTGCGCGCCGATGATGGCCGTAACGTGGTGATTCGTCCGCTGGCTTACTGCAATGAGGCGGATATCGAGGCTTACAGCCAGCTCAAGGAATTCCCGATCATCCCGTGCAACCTCTGTGGCTCCCAGGAAAACCTGCAGCGTCAGGTGGTTAAAGAAATGCTGCAGGACTGGGAGCGTAAGTCGCCGGGGCGCACCGAGATCATGTTCCGTGCGCTGCAGAACGTGGTGCCCTCGCAGTTGGCCGACCGTAACCTGTTCGATTTCAAGAGCCTGAAAATCGACGACAGTGCGACGCCGCGCTTTCTCGATGTGATGAACCTCTGATTTAGCGGTTTCCCGGCTTAAGGACTGCCCGATGCGCGATTACAAATGGCTGCATGAATACTGTTTGAACCGCTTTGGCTCGGTGGGGGCGTTGGAATCAATGCTGCCCGAACCGCGCAGTGCTGCCCAGTTACGCGCGATCAGTGATGATCGCTACCTGTCGACGCTGAGCCTGCGGGTCTTCCGTGCCGGCCTCAAGCACAGCTTGGTGGATGCCAAGTGGCCGGCGTTTGAACAGGTGTTCTTCGGTTTCGACCCGGAGAAAGTGGTGCTGATGGGCGCTGAGCGCCTGGAAAATCTGATGCAGGATGCGCGCATCATCCGGCACTTGGGCAAGCTCAAAAGTGTGCCGCGCAATGCCCAGTTCATTCTTGATGTGCGCCAGGAGAAGGGCAGCTTCGGCGCGTTGATCGCTGACTGGCCGGTGAGCGATATCGTCGGCCTGTGGAAGTACTTAGCCAAGCACGGCAGTCAGCTTGGCGGGCTGTCGGCGCCGCGCTTTCTACGCATGGTCGGCAAAGATACCTTTGTGCCCAGTGATGATTTGGTTGCGGCATTAAAAGCGCAGAAGATCGTCGATAAGCTACCGACCAGCTTGAAAGAGCGTGCGGCGGTTCAGGCGGCGTTTAATGAGTGGCATGAGCAGAGCGGGCGCGCCTTGTGTCAGCTGTCGATGATGCTTGCCTATACCGTCAATCATTGAAGTTGGAGCTGCTAATGGAACAAGCCATCAAGCGCGTCGCCGAGGAACTCAAGCAGGCCGAGCGGATCTTGCTGATTACCGGCGCTGGCTTGTCGGCCGACTCCGGGTTGCCGACTTACCGAGGGCTGGGTGGGCTGTATAACGGCCAGACTGCTGAGGGCTTGCCGATTGAAACGGCGCTCTCGGGGCCGATGCTGCAACGCGACCCGGCGCTGTGCTGGAAGTACCTGGCGGAGCTGGGCAAGGCCTGCCTGGGCGCTCAGGCTAATGCTGGGCATTACGCGATTGCTGAACTGCAGCGCAGAAAACCGCATTGCTGGCTGCTAACGCAGAACATTGATGGCTATCACCGTGCGGCAGGCAGCCCGATGGAGCGGGTGATCGAGATTCACGGCGAGCTGGCACCCTTGTATTGCCAGTCTTGTGGCGCTGTAGATGCCGAACTGGCCGCGCATTTGCAGCGGCCGCTGCCACCCAAATGCCGGCAATGCGCCGGCATACTGCGCCCGCCCGTGGTGCTATTTGGAGAAATGCTGCCGGAGCAGGCCATCGCTTCGCTGTATGCCGAGTTAGGCAAGGGCTTTGATGTCGTTATCAGCGTCGGCACCAGCGCCAGCTTTCCCTACATCGTCGAGCCGTTGCTGCGCACCCGGCAAGCAGGAGGATTCACCGCCGATATCAACCCGCAGCGCAGCGACCTGAGCAATAGGGTGGATGTCCATCTGCAAGGGCGCGCTTTAGATGTTTTGCCAGAACTACTGAGTCACATTTAGAGCCATAGAATTTGCAAATGCATGTCATAGAGGGCATAGTCGCGCTCTTGTGAAATCAACCGACACGGTCGTGCCCATGCTCCAACGCCTCGCACCCCTCGTGCCTATCGCACTTTCCCTGGTCCTGGCCGCCTGCGCCAACCATGCTCCGCAACCGGAGCTGACCACTCAATCTTCAGTGTTCTCCTCGACAGACCTTGCCGAGTTTGATGAGCAAGCCAAAGAAGCCGCCCTTGGCGATTTCACCGAAGAAAAGGCCTACAAACTCCCGCAACTGGCTGACGGCATTCTGTCCCACGGTCTGTCACTGGTAGGTACGCGCTATCGCTTTGGCGGCGGCTCGGTAAGTTCCGGCTTCGATTGCAGCGGTTTTATCGGTTACCTGTTTAAAGAAGAGGCCGGCCTGAAGTTGCCGCGCTCGACCCGCGACATGATCAATATCGACGCCCCATTGGTGGAGCGTGATGACCTTAAGCCGGGCGATCTGCTGTTCTTTAGCACCAACGGCCGTGGTCGCGTCAGCCATGCCGGCATCTATATGGGCGATGATCAATTCATCCATTCTTCCAGCAGTCGCAGCGGCGGTGTGCGGGTCGATAGCCTGGATGATCGCTACTGGAAGCGCACCTTTATCGAGGCCAAGCGGGCCTTGGCGCTGGCGCCAACCGAGTCCCTCGTACGTAACCCTTGAGTGCGGCGTGCAGCGGCCGCAACGTTAAGGCCGCTGCAGCCAGCATCCTGTCTGACGCATATCGATAGATTTCAACAACCTGCCAAGCAAAGCTAAAGCTTGCACTCGCATGTGCAAGCCGGCAGAGTAGGGCGCATCCCGGCTCAGGATCGCCTTATCCATGACCGCATTCTCCCGTATCAGCTTGATTGTGTTGGCCGCGCTGCTTAGCGCCTGCGCGAGTCAAGCGCCCGCGCCAACCCCGCAACCCACTGTTTATCAGCCCATCAGCAGCTTTAACGGCAATGCTGATGATGTGCTATTTCGTGCGTTGGGCTTGGTGGGCACGCCCTATCGCTATGGCGGTAATACCCCCGAAGGCGGCTTCGATTGCAGCGGCTTGATCGGTTTTGTTTACCGCGATGCCGCAGGCATCAAGCTGCCGCGCACTACCCGTGAGCTGATCAGCATGCGCGCACCGGGCATTGGGCGCGACGCGCTGCAAAGCGGTGATCTGGTGTTTTTTGCCACCAGTGGCGGCAGCCAGGTCAGCCATGCGGGTATTTATGTCGGCAATGGCCGTTTCGTGCATGCGCCCTCCAGCGGCGGCACTGTGCGCCTGGACAGCCTGAGTAATACGTATTGGCAGCGTACTTACTTGAATGCCAAGCGCGTGTTCACCCCAGAGCTGGCGGGTAACCCCTGAGGCCCAGCCCAGAGTATTTGTAGAGGGGCTTTTATGACCACTCAAACGCTTAATCTCGATGCTGATCTCTATCAGTACCTGCTGGATGTATCGCTGCGCGAGACGCCACTGCTCAAGCGTCTGCGCGACGAAACCGCTCTGCTGACTCATTCACGCTGGCAAATCGCCCCCGAGCAGGGCCAGTTTATGACCTTATTGGTACAGCTGATCGGCGCGCGGCGGATTGTCGAAGTCGGCACCTTTACCGGTTACAGCGCTATCTGCATGGCCCAGGCCATGCCGAGCGATGGCCGCTTGATCTGTTGCGATATTCCCGGCGACTACAACGCCACGGCCAAACGTTACTGGGCTGAGGCGGGCCTCGCTGAGCGTATTGAGCTGCGGCTGGCGCCGGCGCTGCAAACACTTGAGGCGCTTGCTGCTGAGGGGCTGGCAGGGCGAATTGATCTGCTGTTTATCGATGCCGATAAAGCCAACTACCCGGCTTATTTGGAGCACGCCCTGCGCCTGGTACGTCAGGGTGGGCTGATCCTATTCGACAACACCCTGTGGAGTGGTCGGGTACTTGAGCTGTGCCCCGAGAGCGCTGACACCCGAGCGATTCAGGCGCTCAACCTGGCGCTGCGTGATGATCCGCGCATCGACCTGTCGCTGCTGCCGCTCGGCGATGGCCTGAGCCTGTGCCGTAAACGCTGACCCGCCGTTGCCTGTATGCCTGAACCGATTCGTCTGCCCGAACAACCCGATGCCTGCGAACTCTGCGCCCGCGCGGCGCTGCTGACGCGCCATCACTTGATCCCCAAGGCGCTGCATAACAAGGTCTACGTACAAAAGCGCTTCGGCAAAAATGAGCGCATCAGCGCCACGCTCTGGGTGTGCCGTGCCTGTCACAACCAGATCCACCGGCTGTTCAGCGAAAAAGAGCTGGCGCTGATCTACAACAATCGTGACAGCCTGCTCAGTGATGAACGCTTGCGTACCTTTGTTGAGTGGTTGGCAAGCAAGCCGGCGGGTTTTATGCCGCGGCATTGAGTGGCACGTGAGGCGTCGGTGCTATGCGCGGCGTTATGCGTTGACGCTCTGTATGCAAGTCTCTACCCTGCGCGCCTGCAACAGGTGCCCCAAACGCATAGCGTTCAAAGGGTGAAACAGGGAAGCCGGTGCGTTTCGTGTTAACCACGCAACTATTCCGGCGCTGCCCCCGCAACGGTAAACGAGTCAAAGATCGCCACTAGCCACTGTGCCCACCGGCATGGGAAGGCGCGATCCAGGAACCTCAAGGTTCCACTCGTAAGCCCGGAGACCGGCCTGCTGCATCCACGGCATTGCGGAGGGCGTTGCCGGGCTGATGTGGCTGTATTGCTGCTCTATCTGCCTATGCTGTTCTCCCAATGTTTTATTCAGCAGTATCGCGCGGGCGGCGCGATGGAGAATCAGGCATTGTTTCGCACCTTTTATAAACGTCCGGCCGTTCTTTTATGGCTGGGCTGTAGTCCTTTTTTAACTGCACAAGCAGAACCCCTCAACCTCGCTCAGCAGGTGGTCACCGCCACGCGAACGGCTACGCCGTTGGTCTCGGTGGCGTCGAGCAGTGTGATTACCCGTGAAGATATCGAGCGCAGCCAGGCACAGAGCGTGCCTGACATGCTGCGCGGTCTGGCTGGCGTGCAGATCGTTAGCAACGGCGGCCGCGGCAAAAGCACCTCGTTGTACCTGCGCGGTACCAGCGAGAAGCAACTATTGGTGCTGATTGACGGGGTTAAGGTGGGTTCCGCCACCTCTGGTGCTGCCGCCCTGCAGGACATTCCATTGGCGCTGGTCGAACGCATTGAGGTGGTGCGCGGCCCGCGTTCCAGTCTGTATGGTTCCGAGGCGCTTGGCGGGGTGATTCAAATTTTCACCCGGCGCGGCGCAAAGCAGGGGCTCAAACCTTACCTGGCTTTGGGTACCGGCACGCGCTCCAGCTCCAGCGCTAATGCTGGCCTGGCCGGTGGTTCGCAGAACGGCTGGTTTGACCTTGGCGTGAGCAGCGAAGATACCGACGGGATTAATGCCCGCGCTTACCGACCTAGTGCCGCAGGTGCCTACGAGCCAGACGCCGATGGCTATCGCCAGCTGGCCGGTTCACTGCGTGGTGGCTACCGCTTCGTCAACGGTCTGGAACTGGACGGCAGTTGGATGCAATCGAGCATCCACAGCGACCAAGACCTGCGCAGCAGCTCCGGCAAAACCGGGCGCTACAGCTATGCCGATGGAGAGCAACAGGTGCTTGGCGGTCGTGCCCGTTTCACTCCCTTAGAGCCCTGGGATGTGACCTTGCAGGCCGGTCACAGCGAAGATCGCACCGACAACTTCCGTGATGGTGGTTTTTACTCGCGCTTCGACACCGAGCGCTACACCTTTGCTTGGCAGAACGACTTTAGCCTGACGCCCGAGCAACTGTTGAGCCTGGGTTTTGATTACCAGCAGGACCGCATCGACACATCCGACACCTATGCTGAGGACTCCCGCGACAATCGCGGTTATTACACTCAGTACCAGGGCCGTTTCGGTCGACATGGCGTGTCCGTTGGGTTGCGCCGCGACGACAACCAGCAGTTCGGCGAGCACGATACTGGCAACCTAGGCTGGAGCTATGAGCTCAGCGAGCGCCTGACGTTGAGTGCTGCCTACGGCACCGCCTTCCGTGCGCCGACCTTTAACGACCTGTATACCCCGAACAGCGGTTCCACCGCGGGTAACCCCGACCTTAAACCGGAAAAGTCGGAAAACTACGAACTCGGCCTGCAGGGCGGTGCTGGCTGGGGTGAATGGCGTCTCAGCGTTTTTGAAAACCAGATCGACGACCTGATTGTTTGGGCCGGCAGTAAGCCGATGCGTCCACAGAACGTCGAGTCCGCACGCATTCGCGGCCTCGAGTCGAGTGTGCGTACGCAGCTAGAGAATTGGGACCTGGCAGCCACCCTGACGCTGCTCGACCCGCAGGACCGCAGCCAGGAAAACCATGGGCATCAGTTGGCGCGTCGAGCCAAGCGCACTTTCAATATCGACGCCGACCGCCGCATCGGCTCGTTTGGCGTCGGTGCCACGTTGTTCGCTGCCAGCCAGCGGTTTAACGACGCCAGCAATACCGAAGATTCACGCCTGCCCGGCTATGCCTTGGTCGATCTGCGTGGCGAGTACCACATCGACAGCGAATGGCGTCTGCAGGCTAAGGTCAGCAACCTCTTCGACCGTGACTACGAAACGGCGCAGACCTACGAACAACCTGGCCGCGCCTTTTACTTGACCCTGCGCTACCAAGCGCTCTGAGGAGATACCCATGCCTATTCTTTCAACCCGTGCTCAGCTGCTGACGGGCATCGCTCTGGCGTTGCTGCTGGCCATGACGCGTGGCAGTCACTTCGCCAGCATCAATCTGCCCAGCGCCTCCTGGGCGGTGTTTTTCCTGGCCGGCGTGCTGTTGCGACCACGCTGGGTTTTTGCTGGCCTGTTTGTGCTGGCCAGTGCCCTGGACTTCTCTATGATGACCAGCGGTACGGTGAGTGACTGGTGCCTGTCGCCCGCTTACTGGATGCTGGTGCCGGCTTACGCCAGCCTGTGGCTGGGCGGGCGACTGTATGCCGGCTGGCATCGTGACACCTTGCAGAGCCTGTTGCTGTTGGCGGCTGTTGTCGCGGTCAGCGCTTTTGTCTGCTACCTGATTTCCGGCGGTGGTTTCTACTTCTTCTCCGGCCGTTATCCTGAGCCGACCCTAGCGGCCTGGCTGCCGCGTATCGCCGAATACTACCCGCGCTTTTTGTCCAACATGACGTTTTATGTCGGGGTGGGCAGTGCGCTTTATATTGCTTCGTTGGCGCTGTTTGGCCAGCGCCTTAGCCTGGGAGCCAAGTGATGACTGAGTCTATCGAACGTGACGAGCGGCACCGTGCACGGATGCAACGCAAGAAAGCCCTGATCGATGAAAAAATCGCTCAGTCCCAGGATGAGTACGGCTTGCTGCTGGTGCACAGCGGCAATGGCAAGGGTAAGAGCAGCAGCGCCTTTGGCATGGTCGCGCGCGCGCTGGGCCACGGGATCAAAGTGGGTGTGGTGCAATTTATCAAGGGCGCAGCCAGCACCGGTGAGGAAGCCTTCTTCCGGCGTTTTCCCGATGAAGTCAGCTACCACGTGATGGGCGAAGGCTTTACCTGGGAAACCCAGGACCGCCAGCGCGACATCGACAAGGCCCGCGAGGCCTGGGCGGTGGCGGTGCAACTGCTTAACGATCCGGGCATTGGCCTAGTAGTGCTCGATGAGCTGAATATCGCGCTGAAATACGGCTACCTGGAACTGGAAGCGGTGCTGGCCGATATCGAAGCCCGGCCGCTGTTACAGCATGTGGTGGTGACCGGTCGCGGCGCGTTGCCGGGGATGATCGAGGCAGCAGACACCGTGACCGAAATGAGCTTGGTCAAGCATGCCTTCAAAGCCGGAGTCAAAGCGCAGAAGGGAGTCGAGTTTTAATGAGCGACTGCGCTGCACGTGCCTGCCCCGCACTGTTGATTGCCGCGCCGGCTTCCGGCCAGGGTAAAACTACTGTGACAGCGGCGTTGGCGCGTTTGCATACGCGCCAGGGCAAGCGTGTGCGGGTGTTCAAGTGCGGCCCGGACTTTCTCGACCCGATGATTCTGGCCCGCGCCAGCGGTGCACCGGTGTATCAGCTCGATCTGTGGATGGTCGGTGCCGCCGAAAGTCGCCGCCTGCTCTGGGAAGCGGCTGGCGAAGCCGATCTGATTCTGATCGAAGGGGTGATGGGGCTGTTTGATGGCAATCCATCGGCGGCCGACCTGGCGCGACATTTCGGCGTACCGGTGCTGGCGGTGATTGACGGCTCGGCAATGGCCCAGACCTTTGGCGCCATGGCTCACGGCCTGGCGACCTTCGAACCGGATCTGCCGTTTTCCGGGGTGCTGGGTAACCGGGTTGGCAGCGTGCGCCATGGCGAGATTTTGCGCGATGCCTTGCCGGCCTCGATCCGCTGGTACGGTGCACTGCCGCGTAGCGCCGAAGTGGGCTTGCCGAGCCGCCATTTGGGTTTGGTCCAGGCCGCTGAATTGGCTGATCTGGATGCACGCCTGGATGCCGCCGCCGATGCCTTGGCTGCCAGCGCCGATACGGCGCTGCCACCGCCCGTCAGCTTCGCCGCACCTGAGCAGGCAAGGCCTGCGGCATTGCTCAGCGGGGTGCGTATTGGCGTCGCACGTGATAGCGGCTTTGCCTTTCTCTATCAGGCCAACCTGGATTTGCTGCGTGAGCTGGGTGCTGAACTTAAGTTCTTCTCGCCGCTGAACGATGCGCAGTTGCCCGACGTCGACAGCCTTTATCTGCCTGGCGGCTACCCGGAGCTGCATTTGGCACAGCTGGAGGGCAACCAGGCGATGGCTGAGTCGATTCGCGCGCACCATGCGGCGGGTAAGCCGATTCACGCCGAGTGCGGCGGCATGCTTTACCTGCTCGACAAACTGACTGACAAACAGGGCGCGAGCGGGCAGATGCTCGGCTTGCTAAGCGGCGAGGCGACGTTGCAACCACGCATGACCGCCATGGCCTTGCAGCAAGCCGAACTGCCGGAAGGCCTGTTGCGCGGTCACAGTTTCCACTACTCAGCCCTGAGCAGTGAACTGCAACCGCTGACCCGTGGCGAGTGCCCGAACTATAAACGCACCGCCGAGGCGGTCTATCGTCAGGGTCGGCTGACGGCGTCGTATATCCACTTTTATCTGCCGTCCGACCCGGCTGCAGCGGCAGCATTATTCAGCCCCGGAGCGCCAGCATGAGTGAGCACGCCTTCAGCCCTGAGGAGCGCGCAGCGGTCTACCGCGCCATTGCCGAGCGCCGTGATATGCGTCATTTCAGCGGCGGCGAAGTGGCTCCTGAGCTGCTCGCGCGTTTGCTTGAGGCCGCGCACCAAGCGCCCAGCGTTGGTTTAATGCAGCCCTGGCGGTTTATCCGCATCACCCAGCCGGCGTTACGTGAATCGATTCACGGCCTGGTGGAAGAGGAGCGGGTGCGCACGGCCGAGGCGCTGGGCGAGCGCAGCGATGCGTTTATGCGGCTTAAGGTCGAGGGTATTCGCGACTGCGCCGAGCTGCTGGTGGTGGCGCTGATGGACGGCCGCGAGGCTCACGTATTTGGTCGGCGCACCTTGCCGGAAATGGATCAGGCCTCCTTGGCCTGCGCGATTCAGAACCTATGGCTGGCTGCGCGCGCTGAAGGTTTAGGCATGGGCTGGGTCTCGCTATTCGAACCCCAGGCACTGGCCGATCTACTAGGCATGCCAGCGGGCAGTAAGCCGCTGGCGGTGTTGTGCCTGGGCCCGGTGCACGCCTTCTATGACGCGCCGATGCTGGTTCAGGAGGGGTGGGCAAAGCCGCGCCCGCTGAGTGAGCTGCTGTTTGAAAATCACTGGGGCACGCCATGAGTGTGGTGCTTAGCACCTGCGCAGGGGTCGCCCTGGACGCGGTTTTTGGCGAGTCCAAGGGCTGGCACCCGCTGGTGGCGTTCGGGCAGTTGGCTGAGCGCATTGAGCAGCGCTTCAACCCGGCAGGCGGCGGTTGGCGCAGCCATGGGGTTAGCGCCTGGTGCCTGGCGGTGTTGCCGCTAACCCTGCTGACCTGGCTGCTGAGCCAGATCAGCGGGCTGGGTTGGGCACTGGAAATTCTTGCGCTGTATGCCGCGCTGGGCCTGAAAAGCCTGGGTGAACATGCCAGACCGGTGGCGCAGGCTCTGCGTTTGGGGGACCTGGCTCTGGCGCGCGAGCGTGTCGGTTATATGGTCAGCCGTAATACCGCCGCGCTGGATACCACGGGGGTGGCCCGCGCGGGTACCGAATCGGTGCTGGAAAATGGTAGCGACGCGGTATTCGCCGCACTGTTCTGGTTTGTGGTTGCCGGCGCGCCGGGCGTGGTGCTGTATCGCCTGAGCAATACCCTGGATGCCATGTGGGGCTATCGCAACGAGCGCTTCGAGCGTTTCGGCTGGGCCGCAGCGAAGATTGACGACGTGCTCAACTACCTTCCGGCGAGGCTGGTCGCGTTGACCTATGCATTGCTCGGGCGAACCGCGTTGGCGCTGCGCTGCTGGCGCACCCAAGCGCCGCAGTGGGACAGCCCGAATGCCGGCCCGGTGATGGCGGCTGGGGCAGGGGCACTGGGCGTTAGCCTGGGTGGCGCAGCGGAATATCACGGCGAACTGCATGTGCGCCCTGATCTGGGCGCAGGGCCTGCACCCAAAGCGCGTGATATCGAACGCGCCCTTAACCTGGTCAATGGCGGTGTGTTGCTATGGCTGGCGCTGCTGCTGTTGTGGGGGGCTGTTTATGCTTGAGCATGGTGGCCGCTTGCGTGAGGCCTCGCAGCGCTATGGCATTGCTCTGGCGGATTGGCTGGACCTGTCCACCGGTATCGCGCCCTATGCTTGGCCGCTGCCGATGATTCCTGCCAGCGCCTGGGCGCGCCTGCCCGAGCCGCAGGATGATCTGGAAATCGCTGCTCGTGATTACTACGGGGTGAGCAACCTGCTGCCGGTGGCGGGTTCCCAGGCCGCGATTCAGGCATTGCCGCGGCTGCTGCGCAACGCCACAGTCGGCATCGTCTCGCCGGCTTACGCCGAACACGCCGCGGCCTGGCAGCGTGAAGGGCATCAGCTGCTGGAAATCAGCGAGGACGCTATCGAGGGCGCGCTGGCACGTCTGGAGGTGCTGCTGTTGGTCAATCCGAATAACCCCACCGGGCGCCGTTTGGAGCCTAAGCAGCTGCTGGACTGGCACGCCCGCCTGGCCGAGCGCGGCGGCTGGCTGGTGGTGGATGAGGCGTTTATTGATTGCACGCCCGAGTTCAGCTTGGCGACCTTTAGCCAGCGCCCGGGGCTGATCGTGCTGCGCTCATTCGGCAAGTTTTTTGGCCTGGCCGGAATTCGCCTGGGCTTTGTGCTGGCCCAGCCAAGCGTATTGCTGCAGTTGGCTGAACTGCTCGGGCCTTGGACGATCAGTGGGCCGAGTCGGGTAGTAGCGACTGCGCTGCTGCAAGATCAAGCCGCGCAGCGCCAGCAGCGGGAGCGTTTGCTCGCCGATGGCCAGCGGCTAGCCACACTGCTGAGCGCCCAAGGGCTGTCACCCAGCGGCGGCTGCGCGTTGTTCCAGTTTTGTTGTACGCCGCAGGCGGCCGAGTGGCATGGGTTTCTCGCCGCCCGCGGCATTCTCACGCGGCTGTTTAGCACGCCGCTCAGCCTGCGCTTTGGCTTGCCGCCTGATGAAGCCGGTTGGCAGCGTCTGCAGCAGGCACTTGCCGTCTTTAGCGGAGAACGCACATGACGACTTTGATGGTGCAGGGCACCACCTCCGATGCGGGCAAGAGCACTCTAGTGACCGCACTGTGCCGCTGGCTTAAACGCCAGGGCGTGGCGGTGGTGCCGTTTAAACCACAGAACATGGCGCTGAACAGTGCAGTGACCGCTGACGGTGGCGAAATCGGCCGCGCCCAAGCCGTGCAGGCCCAAGCCGCTGGTTTGGCGCCGCATACCGATATGAACCCGGTGCTGCTCAAGCCCAATAGTGACATCGGTGCGCAGGTGATTATTCACGGTCGCGCCCTGAGCAGCATGGATGCCGTGGCCTATCACGATTACAAAAAAGTGGCGATGCAGGCGGTGTTGCAGTCGCACCAACGTTTGAGCGCGGCCTATCCAGTGGTGATGGTGGAGGGCGCCGGTTCGCCGGCCGAGATCAACCTGCGCGCCGGCGATATTGCCAATATGGGCTTTGCCGAAGCGGTGGATTGCCCGGTGATTCTGATTGCCGATATCGACAAGGGCGGCGTATTTGCCCACCTGGTTGGCACCCTGGCGTTACTCTCGGAGAGCGAGCAGGCGCGGGTGCAGGGCTTCGTGATTAACCGCTTTCGCGGCGATATCGCGCTGTTACAACCGGGCCTGGACTGGCTGGAGCAGCGCACCGGCAAGCCGGTACTTGGGGTATTGCCCTACCTGATGGATTTCCATCTGGAAGCTGAGGACGCCATCGATATTCGCCAGAGCGCCAAGGCGGCCGAGGTGCTGAAAGTGGTGATCCCGGTGTTGCCGCGCATCAGTAACCACACCGATTTCGACCCGTTGCGCCTGCATCCTCAGGTTGAGCTGACCTTTGTCGGTCCCGGCCAGGTGATTCCCTCCGCCGATCTGATCATCCTTCCCGGCTCGAAAAGCGTGCGCGCCGACCTGGCATACCTGCGTGAGCAGGGCTGGCCGGCGGCGATCAACAAACACCTGCGCTATGGCGGCAAGGTGCTCGGCATTTGTGGCGGCTTGCAGATGCTCGGTATGCAGATCGACGATCCGCAAGGGCTGGAAGGTGCCGCAGGATCCAGCGCAGGGCTGGGCTTGCTGGATTTCAGCACGGTACTGGAAGCCGAAAAACAGCTGCGCAATGTGCACGGCCAGCTGTGCCTGGAGGATGCCCCGGTAAGTGGCTATGAAATTCATGCGGGCGTCAGCACCGGTGCCGGCCTGAATGCGGCCGTGCGCCTGGATGATGGCCGCAGTGACGGCGGCATGAGCGCCGATGGCCAGGTGCTGGGCACCTATCTACATGGGTTGTTTGAACGCACTGAAGCGTGCAGCGCGCTGTTGCGTTGGGCTGGGTTACGCGAGGTGCAACACGTGGACTACCACGCCTTGCGCGAGCGTGATATCGAGCGTTTGGCCGATCTGGTTGATGCGCATCTGGATGTCGAGCGGCTGCGAACACTATGTGGCCTATGACGCGCGTTGGTGAAAGAGGTTTGCGTGGGAGGGGCTTTAGCCGCGAGGGTTTAGCTCGGTGTGTTTCGCGGCTAAAGCGGATCGCCGCCCGGCCCCTCCGACAAGTCCTGCGCCACCTACAGAATTAAAGGGTAATCGACATGCTTGAACTGATTTTGGGCGGTGCCCGCTCTGGCAAGAGTCGCCTGGCCGAGAAGCTGGCACGCGAGTCTGGTCTTGGGGTGATCTATATCGCCACCAGTCAGGCGCTGGATGGTGAAATGAATGCGCGTATCGAACATCATCGCGAGCGTCGCCCGGCCGCCTGGGGATTGGTGGAAGAGCCGCTGAACCTGGCGCGGGTGCTGTGTGAACAGGCGGGGGCAGATAAATGCTTACTGGTCGATTGCCTGACCCTGTGGCTGACCAATCTATTAATGCTGGACGACCCCGCGCGCCTGAATGTCGAGCGCGATGCGCTGCTTGAGTGTCTGGTCGGCCTGCCAGGGCGGGTTATTTTCGTCAGTAATGAAACAGGCTTGGGGGTCGTGCCACTGGGTGAGCTGACCCGCCGCTATGTCGACGAGGCGGGATGGCTGCACCAGGCCCTGGCCGAGCGTTGCGAGCGGGTGGTGTTTAGCGTGGCGGGTTTGCCGATGGTTTTGAAAGGACAAGCACTATGAGTGAGCAATGGTGGCTACAAGGGTGTCAGGCCCTGGATATGACTGCGCGCAGCCAGGCGCAAGCGCGCCAGCAGCAACTGACCAAGCCGGCGGGCTCGCTCGGACAGCTGGAACAATTGGCCATTGCCCTGGCCGCTATGCAGGGCAGCCAGCGGCCGCAAGTTGAGCAGTTATCGATCAGTATTTTTGCCGGCGATCACGGCGTGGTGGCCGAAGGTGTGTCGGCCTATCCCCAGGCCGTTACCGGGCAGATGCTGCATAACTTCGTCAATGGTGGCGCGGCGATCAGCGTATTAGCCAAGCAGCTGGGCGCGACGCTGGAGGTGCTCGACCTTGGCCTCGCCGTGCCACTGCAGCCGCTGCCAGGCGTACGCCATTTGCCGATTGGCCCAGGTACCGAGAATTTCGCGCGCGGCTCGGCAATGACCGCTGACCAGTTACGCCTTGCCTTGGATGTTGGGCGGTCCAGCGTGCGGCAGGCTAAAGACGCGGGCAGCCAGCTGTTTATCGGCGGCGAGATGGGCATCGGCAATACCACCTCAGCCACGGCGATGGCCAGTGTGCTGCTGGAGTGCTCAGCGTTGAAGCTGGCCGGCCCGGGTACCGGCCTCGACAGCGCAGGTGTAGTGCGCAAAGCCGAGGTGATCGAAAGTGCACTGGCGTTGCATCGACCCTCGCTTAGTGAGCCTTTCGAGATCCTGCAACGCCTCGGTGGGTTTGAGATTGCGGCCCTCACGGGAGCCTATATCGCCTGTGCGCAGCAGGGCATCACTGCGCTGGTAGACGGTTTCATCTGCAGCGTCGCAGCCTTGTTGGCCGTGCGCCTGAATCCGGCTTGCCGTGATTGGCTGCTGTTTGCCCACAGCGGCGCCGAGCCCGGCCACCAGCGGGTGCTGCAAGCGCTACAAGCTGAGCCTTTACTCGGTCTTGGCCTGCGCCTGGGTGAGGGCAGTGGCGCGGCCCTGGCTGTGCCGCTGCTGCGATTGGCCTGCAGCCTGCACAACGATATGGCTACTTTTGCCGAGGCGGCCGTGGCCGATCGGCCGCTATGACGGTGTATCTGGAGTTATTGCGGCACGGTGAAACCGAACTGGGTGGCGGCCTGCGTGGCAGCCTGGACGATGCGCTGACCGCTACCGGATGGGCGCAACTGCGCACGGCCGTCGCCGACGGCAGCCGCTGGGACCGACTGATCAGCTCGCCCTTGCAGCGTTGTGCGCGGTTTGCCGAAGAACTGGCCGCGCAACAGGGTGTGCCGTTGAGCCTGGAGCCTGACCTGCAAGAGCTGCATTTTGGCGCCTGGGAAGGCTGCAGCACGGCCGATTTGATGCAAACCAGCGCCGATGAGTTAGGTCGCTTCTGGAACGATCCCTATGCCTTCACCCCGCCTGAGGGGGAGCCACTGCTGGTATTTGAAGCACGCGTACTGAGCGCGTTGCAGCGCTTGCAGGTACGTCATGCTGGCGAGCGGTTATTGCTGGTTACCCATGGTGGCGTAATGCGCCTGTTGCTGGCGCGGGCGCGGGGTTTGCCGCGCAAAGATCTGTTGCAGGTCGTGGTGGGCCACGCTGAGCGTTTTCAACTGAGCTTGGATGAGCAGGGCGAACTGCGGGAGTTGGCATGACGCCCTGGTGGATCGCCCTGCAGTTTCTCACGCGCTTGCCAGTGACGTTGGCCGGTATGCCGACAGCCGAGCAGAGTGGCCGATCGCTGCTGTTCTATCCGCTGGTGGGGCTGTTGATCGGCCTGCTGCTGCTCGCTGCTCAACACTTGCTGGCTGATACCAGTGTGTTGCTGCAGGCGGCGCTCTTGCTGGCGTTGTGGGTCGGCATCAGCGGTGGGCTGCATCTGGATGGCCTGGCTGACAGCGCCGATGCCTGGGTCGGCGGCTTTGGCGATAAAGAGCGCACCCTGAGCATTATGAAAGACCCGCGCAGCGGACCGATTGCCGTGGTGGTTCTGGTGCTGCTGCTCTTGCTCAAGTTTGCCGCGCTGGTGGCCTTGCTGGAGCACGACAACGGGTTACTGGTGCTGTTGGTGCCGTGGCTGGCACGTGCGCTGTTGCCGCTGCTGTTTCTCACAACGCCCTATGTACGGGCGGGTGGATTGGGCCAAGCGTTGGCTGAACATCTGCCGCGTCAGCAACTGCCCTGGGTATTGGCTGCTCATGGTCTGGGCATGTTGCTGCTGGGCTGGCCTGCGGTGCTCGCCTTGCTGATGGCCGGATTGGTTTTCCTCTGGCTACGCAGCGTGATGCTCAAGCGTCTGGGCGGCACGACCGGGGATACCGCTGGAGCGCTGCTAGAGCTGGCCGAATGCGCGGTGCTGGTGGCCTTGGCTTTTTAAGCCCTAGGGCATTGTGGCTGAGCAGCGGCGGTCATTTAAACTGCTCGCGATTAGCCGATAGTCGGCTTGCTAGGTGTTTAGCCGGGGCTCAATCTAGCGGGTCGTGATCAATCAGCGGTCATCACAAGGGACAGGTTATGAAGACAATCGGGCGCGGCAGTTTCTGGATTCTGCTGGGCGCATCACTGATCCTGGCCCTGTCACTGGGTATTCGTCATGGCTTTGGTCTGTTCTTGCCGCCGATGAGTGCCGAGTTCGGTTGGGGGCGCGAGGTATTCGCCTTCGCCATCGCCTTGCAGAACCTCATCTGGGGGCTGACCCAGCCGTTTACCGGTGCCTTGGCCGACCGTTTCGGCGCCCGCAGTACGGTGATTGTGGGCGGGATTCTGTATGCCATTGGCTTGGGTTTTATGGGCCTTGCCGACTCCGCGGTGAGCCTGTCGCTGAGTGCTGGTGTGCTGATTGGTATCGGTTTGTCTGGCACCTCGTTCTCGGTGATTCTCGGCGCGGTAGGCCGCGCGGTACCGATGGAAAAACGCAGCATGGCCATGGGGCTGGCCGCAGCAGCCGGCTCGTTCGGCCAGTTTGCCATGCTCCCCGGCACCCTGGGCCTAATCAGCTGGTTGGGCTGGTCGGTCGCGCTGATGGTGTTGGGGCTGCTGGTTGCGTTGATCATTCCGTTGGCCGCCATGCTCAAAGACACCCCGTTAGCGTCTACCGGGCCGGAGCAGACTTTAGGCGAAGCGCTGCGCGAGGCGTGCGCGCACTCGGGCTTCTGGCTGTTGGCGTTGGGCTTTTTTGTCTGCGGATTTCAGGTGGTGTTTATTGGCGTGCACCTGCCGGCCTATCTGGTCGATCAGCATCTGCCGGCGCTGGTGGGCACCACGGTGCTGGCCTTGGTGGGCTTGTTCAATATTTTTGGTACCTATATTGCCGGCCTGCTGGGTGGGCGGATGTCCAAGCCGCGTTTGCTTAGCGCCTTGTACCTGGCCCGCGCCATCGTGATTTTGGCTTTTATCCTGACGCCGCTAAGCGTATGGAGTGCCTACGCCTTCGGGGTGGCCATGGGGCTGCTATGGCTTTCAACGGTGCCGTTGACCAATGGCACCGTGGCCACCCTGTTTGGGGTACGTAACCTTTCGATGCTCGGCGGTATCGTGTTCCTGTTCCATCAGCTGGGGGCATTTCTCGGTGGCTGGATGGGCGGCTATCTGTATGACCATACGGGCAGCTATGATCTGGTTTGGCAGATTGCGATACTGCTCAGCCTGCTGGCCGCTGCACTGAATTGGCCAGTACGTGAGCAACCGGTGGCACGCTTGCAACAACAGGAGGCGAAGGTATGAACACAGACTATGGCTTGAATACTGCGCTGGTAATGGGCGGCATGTTGCTCCTAGGCCTGGCCTGGTGGGGCTGGTTGCAAAGTGGCCTGGCGTTTTTGCAGCTCGGTCTTGGGGTTTGCTAAGACGCGTTTGGCGTGTGTCTATTCAATCAAGGTGATCCTGATGCGGCGTTATTCCCTGGTTATTTTGCTCATGTTAGGCACGTGGATGGGCGCAGCGCAGGCGGCTGAATGTCCGGCTTTATTACAGGGCGATCTGCAGAAATTGCGCAGCCAGGAGCGCATAGACCTTTGTGCCACCTTCGCTGGCAAGCCGCTTTTGGTGGTCAATACCGCCAGTTTCTGTGGCTTTACGCCACAGTTTAAAGGCCTTGAAGCGCTGTATCAGCGCTACAAAGCGCAAGGCTTGCAGGTGCTCGGTGTGCCCTCCGATGATTTTCGCCAAGAGGCCGACAGCAGCGAAGAGACGGCCAAGGTCTGCTACGTCAATTACGGTGTGACGTTCCCGATGAGCGAAACCCAGCCTGTTACCGGCAGTGCTGCGGTGCCGCTGTTCAAAGAACTGGCCGCACAAAGCCAGGCTCCACGCTGGAATTTCTCCAAATATGTTGTGGATGCTCAGGGCAAGGTTGTCGCCAGCTTCCCCAGCAGTACCACGCCGGATGATCCGGCGCTGCTGGCCGCTGTCGAGAAGGCGATTGCCTCGCAGCGCTGACTTGCCGCCTATCTGATCTTGCCCGGCCCGGCTTTTAGCCGGGCCGGGCCGCGAAGCAATCAGCTCATCCCGGTAAGCCCGCCTTTATTGCTCCAATCACAGTGCTCATGAGCGCGTCAGTTGTGAGTCGCTCAGCTGATGTTCCTCTCCCGCGTAGTAAGCGCGTACGCGCGGATCCATTACCGTGCGCCACAGCGGCGGGAATAGCGCCAGAACGATCATCCCGGCATAGCCATTAGGCAGTTGCGGGCTGTCTGCGAAGTGGCGCAATACCTGATAGCGACGTTTGGCATAGGCGTGATGATCGGAGTGGCGCTGTAGATGGAAGAGAAACAGATTGGTCAGCAGGAAATTACTGTTCCATGAATGCGTTGGGTTGGTGCGCTCATAACGGCCATTATCCAGCTTACGTCGGTGCAGGCCGTAATGCTCCACGTAGTTGACGATTTCCAGCAGGGTAAAGGCGATCAGCGATTGCGCGATGAAGAACAACGCGCCGAGCCAGCCGAGTGCCAGGGTGAAACCCAGCAGAAACAACGCGCTCAGTGCATACCAGCCAATCAATTCATTACGCCAATGCAGGGCGGGCAAACCTTTGCGTTTCAAGCGTTCTGCCTCAAGTTTCCAGGCATTCAAAAAATTGTGCAGATAGGCGCGCGGTAAAAACGCGTAGAGGCTTTGGCCATAGCGTGAAGAACTGGCATCTTCCGGGGTGGAAACATGCACGTGATGGCCGCGCACATGCTCGATCTTGAAGCCGCCGTAGCAGACGGCTGCCAGCAACAGGCCGCCAGCGTTCTGCTCCGGTGGCGGGTCCTTGTGAATCAACTCATGGGCCACGGTGATGCCAATTGAGCCAGTGACCGTGCCGACCGACAGCACCCAGCCCAGTTGGCCGATCCAGTTCCATGTCTCATTGTTAACGAACACCCAGCCCGCCCAGGCAAGCATGCCGAGTAGGGCAGGTACCGCGGCCAGGCTCAGCAGGCGGTAGTAACCCTGCTGTTCCATATGCGGTACTTGTACCGCTTCATCGGGATTGGCCGAGTCGCGCCCAATAATAAAATCCAGCACTGGAATAACCCCGAATACCACCAGTACCACCAGCCATGGCCAGGCGTTGCTGTACTCGCCGCGCAATGACGCGTGATAACTCATGGGGATGCCCAATACAGGGATCAACCAGAACCAATAGCCGATACTTTTTATCGTGAGCATCCAGTTGGAGGGCAGGCGTTCGAACATGGTGGTTACCTATTTTTATTGTGGATTACTTTCATTGTTCGATTGTAGGGCAATTAATTGGTATGGCTATTTTATCAGCCCACTTTTTTGCGCTGAAAGCGCTATTCAGGCAGCCTTTGCCCGGTAACGCCCTGTGTTACACTCGTGCCCTGCGTTGCAACGCCTAAGCCAAGCCTGGCGAGGGCTCAAGCCGCTTTATGTCACCTTCGTTTGCCCCTGATTAGGCCAGATAGAGCCTAAGGATCATCATGACGTTCAAGGCACCGGATAGCCTCGCTGAGCAGATTGCCCATCACCTTGCGGAGCGCATCATTCGTGGTGAGCTAAAGGCACGTGAGCGGATTCAGGAACAGAAAGTCACCCAGGCGCTAAACGTCAGCCGGGGATCGGTGCGTGAAGCGCTGCTGATTCTTGAGCGTCGTCACCTGATCGTGATCCCGCCGCGCCGTGGTGCCCAGGTTGCTGAGCTGACCCCGCACAATGTTAAAAGCCTGTATGCCTTGGTAATGGAGTTGTACATCCTGCTGGGCAAGGCTGTGGCGGATAGCTGGCAGGTAGAAGCGGACCTTGCGCCTTTCTTGGTGATTCAGCAGCGCTTGCAGGACAGCTTGCAGCGCGAGGACATCCACGGCTTTGTCGAAAGCAGCTTCGACATCATGCGTGCCGCGTTCCCGTTCTCCAATAACCCTTATCTGCAGGAAACCGTGGAGAACCTGCTACCCGCTATCAGCCGCACCTACCACCTGGCGCTGGAGCGGCGCAAAGGTGAAATGGCTCAGTTCCTCAATACCTTTGCGGCCCTGTTGCAGGCGATTATTGCCCGTGATCACCAGGCCATTCGCGAAGTCTTGCTGGGTTATGGTGAGCACAATTGCCAGCTGGTGCTGGCTGCACTGGCCGAGGCCTAAGGGAAGCGCTTCATGCGGCTCAAGTGCATCAAGCTCGCGGGGTTTAAATCCTTCGTTGATCCAACCACGGTGACTTTTCCCAGCAATATGGCAGCGGTGGTGGGGCCCAATGGTTGTGGCAAATCTAACATTATCGACGCCGTACGTTGGGTGATGGGCGAAAGCTCGGCGAAGAACCTGCGTGGCGAGTCGATGACCGACGTCATCTTCAATGGCTCGAATACCCGTAAGCCCGTGACCCAGGCCTCCATCGAGCTGGTCTTCGATAACTCGGATGGCACCTTGACGGGCGAATACGCTGGCTATAACGAAATTTCCATCCGTCGTCGGGTGACCCGCGACAGCCAGAACACCTATTTCCTCAACGGCACCAAGTGCCGTCGTCGCGACATTACCGACATCTTCCTCGGTACCGGCCTGGGCCCGCGCAGCTACTCGATTATCGAGCAGGGCATGATCAGTAAGCTGATCGAAGCCAAGCCGGAAGACCTACGCAACTTTATTGAAGAAGCCGCCGGCATCTCCAAGTACAAGGAGCGCCGCCGCGAGACCGAGAACCGCATCCGCCGCACCCATGAAAACCTGGCGCGCCTGACCGACCTGCGTGAAGAACTGGAGCGTCAGCTCGATCGTCTGCACCGCCAGGCCCAGTCAGCCGAGAAGTACCAGGAATACAAGGCCGAAGAGCGTCAGCTCAAAGCCCAGCTCACGGCGCTGCGCTGGCAGGCTCTGAATGAGCAGGTCGGTAGCCGTGAGGCGGTAATCAGCAATCAGGAAATCAGCTTCGAAGCGCTAGTGGCCGAGCAGCGCAACGCCGACGCCAGCATTGAACGCCTGCGCGATGGCCATCACGAGCTGAGCGAGCGATTTAACCTGGTACAGGGGCGTTTTTATTCGATCGGCGGCGATATCGCGCGCATTGAGCAGAGCATCCAGCACGGCCAGCAACGGTTGCGCCAGTTGCAGGACGACCTCAACGAAGCCGAGCGTTCGCGCCTAGAAACTGAGTCGCATCTGGGTCATGACCGCACTTTGCTGGCAACGCTCGCCGAAGAGCTGGAAATGCTGCTGCCCGAGCAGGAACTGAGCACCGCGGCTGCCGAAGAGTCTGCTGCCATGCTGGAAGAGTCCGAAACGGCGATGCACGGCTGGCAGGAACAGTGGGACGGCTTCAACCAGCGCAGCGCCGAACCACGGCGACAAGCCGAGGTGCAGCAATCACGCATCGCCCAGTTAGAGCAGAGCCTGGAGCGCCTGGCTGAGCGTCAGCGGCGTCTCAGCGATGAGCTTCAGCAACTGGCGGCCGACCCGGAAGATGCGGCGATTATCGAACTGGGCGAGCAGATCGCCGCCGGCGAAATCAGCCTGGAAGACCTGCAGCTGGAAGAAGAGCAGCAGGCCGAGCGTCTTCAGCAGCTGCGCAATGATTTGCAGCACAGCGGCCAGGCTCAGCAGCAAGCGCAAGGTGAGCTTCAGCGCCTGAATGGTCGCCTTGCTTCGTTGGAAGCACTGCAGCAAGCCGCGCTGGATCCCGGTAAAGGCACCAGCGAATGGCTGCGCGAACAGCAGCTGAGCGAGCGCCCGCGCCTGGCTGAGGGCTTGCGGGTTGAGGCCGGCTGGGAACTGGCGGTGGAAACCGTACTGGGTGCCGATCTGCAGGCTGTGCTGCTGGATGACTTTCAGGGCCTGGATTTTTCCGACCTGACCCAAGGCGATTTACGCCTGGCCAGCCCCAGCAAGGGCGGCGCGCGAGTGGCGGGTAGTTTGCTCGATAAGGTTGAAACCAGCCTCGACCTGGCGCCTTGGCTGGGCAAGGTTAAACCCGTGCAGAGCCTGGATGATGCACTGGCAGCGCGCCTGAACTTGGCCGAAGGCGAAAGCCTGATCAGCCGTGACGGTTATTGGGTTGGTCGGCATTTCCTGCGCGTACGTCGCGCCAGTGAAGCGGAAAGCGGCGTGCTGGCCCGTGGCCAGGAGATCGAACGATTAAGCTTGGAACGCGATGAACGTGAAGCCGCGCTGGCCGTGCTGGATGAGCGTTTGTTGCACTTGCGTGAGAGCCAACGCAGCCAGGAAGAACAGCGTGAACAGCAGCGCCGCCAGGCCCAGGACCTGGCTCGTCGCCTCGGTGAGCTTAAGGCCCAACTGTCTGCCGGGCAGGCCAAGGTCGAGCAACTGGTTCTGCGCCGCAGTCGTCTGGACAGCGAATTGCTGGAACTGGCCGAGCAGCGTGCAATCGAACATGAGCAGCTGGGTGAGGCGCGCCTGCATCTGCAGGATGCACTGGATGCCATGGCCACTGATAATGAGCAGCGCGAAAGTCTGCTGGCCAGCCGCGACAGCTTGCGCGAACGCCTCGATCGTGTGCGTCAAGAGGCCCGTCAGCACAAGGACCACGTTCACCAACTGGCCGTGCGCCTGGGTTCGCTGAAAGCCCAGCATGATTCCACCCGTCAGGCCCTGGAGCGTCTAGAGCTGCAGGCCGAGCGTTTGCACGAGAAACGCGAGCAGCTCAACCTGAATCTGGAGGAGGGCGAAGCGCCGCTGGAAGAACTGCGCATGAAGCTGGAAGAACAGCTCGACAAGCGCATGACGGTTGAAGACGAGCTCAAACTGGCACGCCTGGCTCTAGAAGATGCCGACCGTGAACTGCGTGACGCGGAAAAGCGCCGCACCCAGGCCGAGCAGCAGTCGCAGTTGTTGCGTGGTCAGCTGGAGCAGCAGCGTATGGACTGGCAATCGCTGACCGTAAGACGCAAGGCGCTGCAGGATCAGTTGCTGGAAGAAAATTACGACTTGCATGGCGTACTCGCCAGTATGCCGGCAGAGGCCAACGAGAACGCCTGGGAGGATGAGCTGGAGCGGCTCGCTGCGCGAATTCAACGTCTTGGGCCGATTAACTTGGCGGCAATCGATGAATACCAGCAGCAGTCTGAACGCAAACGTTACCTCGATGCGCAAAACGCTGATCTGGTAGAAGCGCTGGAAACGCTGGAAAACGTCATACGCAAGATCGACAAGGAAACCCGTAACCGCTTCAAGGAAACCTTCGACCAGATAAATGGCGGCCTGCAGGCGCTGTTTCCAAAAGTTTTCGGGGGTGGCAATGCCTATCTGGAACTGACGGGCGAAGATTTACTGGATACCGGTGTAACCATCATGGCGCGGCCGCCGGGCAAGAAGAACAGCACCATTCATTTGTTGTCTGGTGGTGAGAAGGCGCTGACTGCATTGGCATTGGTGTTTGCCATCTTCAAGCTCAACCCAGCACCCTTTTGCATGCTCGATGAAGTGGATGCGCCATTGGATGACGCCAACGTAGGGCGTTATGCGCGATTGGTTAAAGAGATGTCAGAAACCGTGCAGTTTATCTATATCACCCATAATAAAATCGCCATGGAAATGGCCGATCAGTTGATGGGCGTGACCATGCATGAGCCGGGTTGTTCGCGTCTGGTGGCGGTCGATGTAGAAGAAGCGCTGGCGCTGGTGGAGTCCTGATGCGCGAGGCGGTGTAAAGTTATCTTTCGTCGTGCTAGCTTAATGCGCATTGTTATTAGGCTTATCTGCGAAAAGCACGGAAAGGCTTGTCAGAACATAGGCTTGGCGTCACGTAAAAGAATTAGCAAAATGGCCCGGGATGGCCTTTTTCATCACATTATTATTAGGGGTTAAGGTATTTCATGGAATTCGGTCTGCGCGAGTGGCTGATTGTCATCGGCATTATTGTGATTGCTGGCATCTTGTTTGATGGCTGGCGGCGAATGCGCGGTGGCAAGGGTAAACTCAAGTTCAAACTTGACCGCAGTTTTGCCAACCTGCCGGATGATGACAGCGACCCTGATCTGCTCAGTCAGCCACGGGTTGTTGATCGCAGCCATGAACCTGGTTTTGACGAAGAAGATTTGCCGTCGCTAAGTGCCCGTGAATTGAACCGTCGCACCGGCGAGCCGCAGCAGGGCGACCTCAACTTGGGCCAGGAAGAGCCTGTGCCGACGCTGCTCAATCCAGTAGATGGCGATGCAGTTAAGCCTTCTGCTCAGGGTAAACAAAACACTAAAGAGCTGCCGCCGGTTGAAGAAGTCTTGGTGATCCATGTGATCGCCCGTGAAGACGATGGCTTCAAAGGCCCGGCGTTGCTACAGAATATTCTCGAAAGTGGCCTGCGTTTTGGTGAGATGGATATTTTCCATCGCCATGAGAGCATGGCTGGTAATGGCGAAGTCTTGTTCTCCATGGCCAATGCGCTTAAGCCCGGCACGTTTGATCTGGATGATATTGAAGGTTTCAGTACCCGTGCGGTGAGCTTCTTCCTCGGTCTACCGGGCCCACGCCACCCTAAGCAGGCATTTGATGTGATGGTAGCGTCCGCACGCAAGCTTGCTCATGAACTCAACGGTGAGTTGAAGGATGATCAACGCAGCGTTATGACGGCGCAAACTATCGAGCACTACCGTCAGCGCATTGTTGAATATGAACGCAAGCTGCTGACCAACAAACGCTGAATTAACCTGTGAAGTAGAAAGAGCAGCCAAGGCTGCTCTTTTCGTTTGAGAGCACACCGCAATGACCGACGCCTCTATTGCCGCCCAGCGCATTCTGCAACTGCGAGCCGAACTGGATGGGCATAACTACCGCTACCACGTACTCGATGAACCGAGTATTCCAGACGCCGAATATGACCGCTTGTTCCATGAGCTTAAAGCCCTGGAGGCTGAGCATCCGGCGCTGGTCACTGCGGATTCGCCGACCCAGCGCGTTGGTAGTTTGGCGCTTTCTGCCTTTGGCGAAATCAAGCATGAAGTACCGATGCTCAGCCTGGGTAATGCTTTTGCTGAAACTGACCTGTTGGACTTCGATCGGCGGGTGCGTGAGGGGCTGGATTTGCCAGCGGGCGATTTGTTTGGCGGCGGTGCCGAGGTCGAGTACAGCTGCGAACCTAAGCTCGACGGCCTGGCCGTCAGCCTGTTGTACCGCGATGGATTGCTGGTGCGCGGCGCAACGCGCGGTGATGGCAGCACGGGTGAGGACATCAGCGTTAATGTGCGCACCATTCGTAATGTGCCCTTAAAGCTGCAGGGCGCAGGCTGGCCAGCGGTTCTTGAAGTGCGTGGCGAAGTCTTTATGTCCAAGGCCGGTTTTGCTGCGCTTAACGCCAGGCAACTGGAACAGGGCGCCAAGACCTTCGCTAATCCGCGTAATGCGGCCGCAGGTAGCTTGCGTCAGTTGGACTCAAAAATCACCGCCAGCCGGCCTTTGGAGTTCTGTTGCTATGGCATCGGCCAGGTACAAGGTGAGTTGCCGCAGACGCATATCGGCATTCTGGAGGCCCTGAAACAATGGGGCATGCCGATCAGCCGTGAATTGAAGCTGGCCAAAGGCGCAGAGGAATGCCTGGCGTATTACCGCGATATCGGTGAACGGCGTGATGCATTGGCGTATGAGATTGACGGGGTGGTGTTCAAGGTCAATAGCCTGGCTTATCAGCGTGAGTTGGGCTTTCGTGCTCGCGAGCCGCGCTGGGCAATCGCCCATAAGTTTCCGGCGCTGGAAGAGCTGACTGAGCTGCTGGATGTAGAGTTTCAGGTCGGCCGCACCGGCGCAGTCACCCCAGTGGCGCGCTTGAAACCGGTGAAAGTAGCCGGTGTCACGGTGTCCAATGCCACGCTGCACAATATGGATGAAGTGGCGCGTCTGGGGGTGATGATCGGCGATACGGTCATCATCCGCCGCGCTGGTGATGTGATCCCGCAGGTGGTACAGGTGGTGCTTGAGCGGCGCCCAGACAACGCCAAACCCGTGCAAATTCCTGAAAGCTGCCCGGTATGCGGTTCTCACGTTGAGCGCACCCAGTTGGTTAAACGTAGCAAGGGTAAGGAAACCTTTAGCGAGGGCTCGGTGTACCGCTGCGTCGGTCGCCTGGCCTGTGCTGCGCAGCTCAAGCAGGCGATCATCCACTTTGTTTCGCGTCGTGCCATGGATATTGAAGGCCTAGGCGACAAGACCATCGAGCAATTGGTGGATGAGCAACTGATTGCCTCGCCGGCCGATCTGTACAAGCTGAAATACGAGCAGATCATCACCCTGGAAGGCTTTGCTGAGGTTTCCAGCAATAAGCTGCTGCAGGCCGTTGCCGACAGCAAGCAGCCGAGTCTGGCGCGCTTTATCTATGCCCTGGGGATTCCTGACGTGGGTGAGGAAACCGCCAAGGTGCTGGCCCGTGCGCTGGCCTCGCTGGAGCGTGTCCAGCAAGCCTTGCCCGAGGTGCTGACCTACCTGCCGGATATCGGCCTGGAGGTGGCACATGAGATTCATAGCTTCTTTGCCGACAGCCATAACCAGCAGGTGATTGCAGACTTACTTAGCCGTGATGAGTGCGGCCTGCAGCTGCAGGAGCAGGGCGAGCTGAGTGCCGAGTTCAGCGCCAGCGTCACTTTGGCGGCGATGCTCGACAAGTTGAATATCCCGTCAGTGGGGCCTGGCGGTGCGCAAAAACTGGCAGACAAGTTCGCCAGCCTGGAGGCTATCTTGGCGGCTGATTGGCTGGACATGCGCCAGACCTTACCCGAGAAACAAGCCAAGGCCGTGCGTGAGTTTTTTGATCACGCAGCCAATGCCGAACGCGCGCGCGCCATTGAGGCTCAGCTAAAAGCCTTTGGCATGCACTGGCACAGTGAGAAGAAAGTTATCGCTGGCCTACCGCTGGCCGGACAGACCTGGGTGCTGACCGGCAGTTTGGAGGTGATGAGCCGCGATGTCGCCAAGGAAAAGCTGGAGAGCCTAGGGGCCAAGGTGGCGGGTTCTGTGTCGGCTAAGACCAGCTGTGTGGTGGCAGGTCCTGGCGCAGGCTCAAAATTGGCCAAAGCCAGCGAGTTGGGGCTGCGGGTTATGGACGAGGCGCAGTTCTTGTCAGCTTTAGCTGGCTTCGGCCTCTAGGCGCGTTATCCGCTGTGCACTGCCCTCCAGCGTAACGCGTGAGGGCAGTGACTGGTTAGAGTTGGTGCTATGCGCGGTCTAGCCAGTAGAGCGGGCTGGTGTAAGCGCACTAAGCGCTGGGCGATTAGTCGCCGCGGTATTCGCAGCCGCTGGTGCAGGTTTCGTGGATGCGAATACGCGACAGCTCAGGTAGCAGCGGCTTGAGTTGTTGCCAGATCCATTTAGCCAGCACTTCACTGGTGGGGTTTTCCAGGCCAGGAATATCGTTCAGGTAGTTGTGATCGAGTTGCTCATACAGTGGCTTGAAGATCGCCTTGATCTCGGAGAAGTCACGAATCCAGCCGGTATAAGGATCAACCTCACCTTCGATATACACCGCGACCTTGAACGAGTGGCCATGCAGGCGACCGCACTTGTGCCCTTCGGGGACGTGAGGCAGGCGGTGCGCGGCCTCGAACATAAACTCTTTGAACAATTCCACGGTATTTCTCTCAGGTGTGCGCAGTTAACCGCGCGCTTAGCAAGCCGCGAATATTATCAGCTCAGGCGCGGTTAACCGAGTGCCGTGGGAACTGGGTAACGGTTTATGTATGGCCAGGCATCAGTCGATAGATTTTTTCTGCCATTAGGTCGCGCGTATCAGGTGTTCTGCGGAAAAACTGGCGTGGCTTTTGATTGGGGTCAGATTGACGCGTTCTGCCGCTATGTCGGTAGGGCGGGAGCAGCAGCCTGTAAGATGAGTAATTAAGAGGGCGGCCCTCTACTAATAACGAATATGACCTTAAAGTGTGGCTATCCAGGATTGATTAACAGGAGTGAAGATATGCATCCATTTGACGCGGCGCACCCGCCTAAATTGGCATTGCTGCTTGGCTATGCCGGGTTAGTGCCTTTTGTAAGCGGTGCTTTGGGTATTTGGATTACCCCTGAAGGCTGGCGGCCGGTGGTGCTGGCGGCGTTGCTGGATTATGCCGCGGTGATTCTGGCTTTCATGGGGGCGATTCACTGGGGCTTGGCTATGCGTGCAGAGGATACGAACGAGCAGGCGCAAGTGCAGCTGGGGCTTTCAGTGGTGCCGCCCTTGTTGGGTTGGCTGGCGATTACTGGCGGCATGCCAACCAGTTTGGCCTTGCCGTTATGTTTGCTGGCGTTCGGCGGTTTGTACGTTGCGGATTTGCGAGCGGTCAAACTGGGCCTGGCTCCGCAGTGGTACCCCAGTTTGCGCAGGCCTTTGACGATTGTCGTGTGCCTGAGTCTGCTACTGGCCTGGGGCAGTGTGTTGCTGCGTTGAGTTGAGCCAGTGCTCCACCGTCTTTAGAGTCTGTTCACGTCGCTGCGTCCAATTGCCCTGTATGCGCCGCAGCGGTTGCTGATGTCGCTGTAACCAGCCCTCACACTGTTGATAGAACGCCAGCCGCTGAGCCAGCTCCGGCTGGCAGCGCTGGCCATCATCGACCCACGGTGCATCGACTGGGTCGAGCAGCAAATGAAGGTGGTAATCGCGCTCGAGCAAGGCGTGTTCGATCCACGAAGGGCAGTCGCCAAACAGGGCCTGGCTCCAGAGCAGATTACTCAATAAGTGGGTGTCAAGAATCAGCAGCTCGGGGCGCGCAGCTCTGGCCTGGTCTTCCCAGGCCAATTGCCCTTGCGCAATGGTCGTAATGTCGGCGTAACAGGTGTCGCGCTGCTCGCGTTCGATAAAGTGCCGCACATATTCGCCAACCAGTTGCCCACCAAAGTTCGTCTGAATTTCTGCAGCCAGCCAACTTTTACCGCTGGATTCTGGCCCAGTGAGTACCAGCACCTTCATGCGCAAGCCAGGGCGCGGTCACGTCGCCAGGTTAGCCAGCCGTTGAGTGCTAGCAGGGTAAATACCCCATACAGCGCTGCAGTTGGGTAAAGACCCTGCTGCATAAATAGAGCGACAAACAGCAGGTCCAGAGCGATCCACAGGGGCCAGCATTCCACCCGTTTCTGTGCCATCCATACTTGAGCCACCAGGCTAAACGCGCTGAGGGCTGCATCCTGCCAGGGGGCGGCGGCGTCCGTGAACGTGGCCATCAGGTAACCGAGGGTAAGTGAACCGATTGCACCGACCGCCAGGCTCGCCAATATGCCGTTTGGGCTTAGCCGGCTGACCTGCACCCCGTTGTGATTGCTACCGCCTCGTGTCCATAGCCACCAACCGTAACCTTGCAACACGGCATACACACCCTGCAGGAGCATGTTTGAGTAGAGTTTCCCGTCATAGAAAATCCAGGCGTACATCAGCACCATCAACAAGCCTAGCGGCCAGCACCAGCGATTTTGCCGCACGGTCAGCCAAACGGCCCATATGCCAATGGCTGAAGCGATAATTTCCAGAGAGGACACACATCACCGGTTAGCGAGAGGTAACAAGGGACGGCGATTGTAGCGATTGCCGGGCGTGGCGTCTTGGCGGCTAAAAGACGCTTGTCGGCTGGATGGCTAATGGCTACTGCTTTGCCGATATACTCTGCACCCGTTTTTAGGATGATCGATGTGTTCAGGTCCGCTTTGGCTGTTATTGGCACCTTATGTTTATTGGTCTTCAGCCAATTAGTCCTGGCCGCTGCAGAAAACGCACATGTTAAAAGCAAGGCTCCGGCGTCGGTGGTGTTCCTTAACCCGGGGTTTTCTGACGAGCCTTTTTGGGTTAGTTACAGCGCATTTATGCAGGCTGCTGCGGATGATCTGGGCATGCACCTAGAGGTTATTTATGGTGAGCGCGATTCGCAGCGCTTGCTTGAGAGCGCCCGCAGCCTAATGGCCAGAGATAAGCAGCCGGACTACCTAGTGTTCGTCAATGAAATGTATACCGCGCCGCAACTGCTCAGATTATTCGCGGAAAGCCCAATCAAGCTGTTCTCCCTGCACAGCACCTTAACGCTTGAACAACAGCAGATCATTGGCGGCTCGCGTGGTCAGTACCGTAACTGGATAGGCAGCCTGGTGCCTAACGACGAGCAGGCCGGTTACTGGATGGCTAAGGCTTTGATCGGCAAGCTGGAAGGCCAGCCAGCTAGCCTGCTGGCCTTTGCAGGGGTGCGCTTCACGCCATCCGCCACCCTGCGCGAAGATGGCCTGCGCCGCGCTTTACGCGAGCACCCTGAGATCAAACTTCAGCAGGTGTTACAGGGCGAGTGGAAGCGTCAGCGCGCCTACGAACAGGCGCAGCTGGTGCTGGCACGTTATCCAGAAGTACGGCTTGTGTGGTCGGCCAACGACGAAATGGCGTTTGGCGTGATGCAGGCCGCGCGGGAGTTGGGTAAGCAACCGGGCAAGGATATTTACCTGGCAGCGCTGAACAATTCGGATGAAGTGCTGCAGGCGCGTATAGACGGCACTCTCAGTGTATTGGCTAGCGGGCATTTCACCCTTGGCGGCTGGGCCATGGTGATGCTGCATGATTACCATAAGGGGCTAGATTTTGCTGCGCGCGGGGGTAAGGATCGGGTCGATCCGCTGTTCAGTCTTCTGGATGTCAAACAGGCCGCGCACCTGCAAAAGCTGCTTAAGGTGCCGGGCTCTACGCTGGATTTTCGTCAGTTCAGCGCGGTGTACCGGCCGCAGATCAGGGATTACGGCTTCTCCATCAAACCCTTGCTGCAGTAAGTCAGACGCCCGCCAAGTGCAAGACGAGTTTGACCACAGCGAAAATCACCAGCACAAACACCATCGTGAATAGCACACCAAGAATGATGAAGTGACTGGGCTTGCCGCGGGAAAAATCCCGACTGCGGTTCTTGCCACTCTGCACACCGAGCGCCGCACTAAGAACGCTCTGCAGCATTTCCTTTAACGTCAGCGGTTTGTCTTGGTCATCGTCCATCATGCCGTCCCCCTGTGTGCTCAGAGTAGCTGCTGTATCTGGCAATGCTAGGACTCAGGATTTATTGACGCGCACGCTGGAGGCGGGGTATTTCAATAATTTGGCTGCTGGTCTGCGTGGTCGTTGCAGCAATTCTCCCGAGCAATTCGGGCAGACACCTTGATGGGTGTGCAAGGCGCAATCACGACAAAACGTGCACTCGAACGAACAGATCAGGGCATCGCTTGAGTCAGCCGGCAGGTCACGGTCACAGCATTCGCAGTTAGGGCGCAATTGCAGCATGGAAGGCTCCGCAGAAAGACGTGTCGGCTGAGCATAAACGCAAATGTTCATGTGCGACAAAACTGTTCTACGGTGGCTATGCGCGCGGTTTAACGAGGCCGTGCGCTCGCTAAACCGTGCACACGTTGAGGGCTCTAATTAGGACGTGGCCTAACGGTAGCTTAGAGCCCTCAAGAAGTAGCGGATTACTCCGGCATGCTCCACGGTTCTAGCGCGAAGCCTTGCTGGCTTAGCTGCTCGCGGGACTGTTTGAGCATGTCGGCAAACTGCACGGGGTCGCTGTAGATACTGCTCGACAGTTGAGTGCGACCGAGCAGTCGAGTGCTGGTGCGGTCAATGACTGTCAGGCTGAGATTGCCAGAACCGTCCTGCGGGGCCCAGGCCACACATTGGAAAGGTTGAAAGGCGCGGTCAGCAATCAGCAGGGCTTCGTTAAAACGCAGCGGTGCGTTCATGGGGTCGGTTTCTCCGAGGTGATCCCAAATACACAAGGACAGGCGGTAGGTTCCGCTTGCCAGTCATAGCTGTTGATGAACGAAGTTGACTGTTAAGTCACATGTTGGCCAAAAATTGCACCTATTTGCCCGATAAATCACAGTTTTACCGGTTGCATAACGAATATCGACTGAATGTTCCAGTCTGCTCGGCCTCGGCCTTCATGCGGACAGCATCACTTATAACGGCTGAAGGCGCTCGCCAAGGCGACCATTTTCGGCAAGCTCGAGAAACTCATCGCCAAGGCGCTGGCTCTCGCTCATGGCCTTACGCCAATAGCGTTCACGGCCGCCATCATCACCCTGATAACGGCTGAAGTCCTTACGGTCTGGGAGTTTGCCGTGAGGTAGGCGTGCCAGGTATTCACGTGAGGGGGCGAGTAACAGCACATCCTGAAGGCGGCCACCATCACCGCGCCGCCACGGCATGCTTTTATCGAACCAGCCAGGGATGATCTTGTCGGTGAAATGAGGGTAGAGGACGATGTCATCGCCGCTGAAGGGCAGGTCGAGGTGGTAGTCGAGCAGCCCGCCATCGCGGTAGGTTCCGGGCCCGGCACCCGGTATGTCACGCACGCCTTGCATGATCATCGGGATAGAGCCCGAGGCCAGCAGCGCATGACGTAAATTGCCGCTGTCGAGTCGCAGGTAGCGTGATGGGAAATCATTGAGCACGCCCAGCGGTGGAGCCTGGCGGGCGTCGTGCAGGATCACCCGCTCAAAGTGCTTAGCCAGGCGCGCTCGGCCCATCAGGTTACTGCCAATCACCGAAGACAAACCCAGGCTCAGTGCGCCACGGTGATCGTGCTGCAGCAGGCCATGGCTTTTCACCACCACAATGTTAAGCCGGTAATGCGGGTTGCTGAGGATGCTGGGCTCGTCGCTGCCCAACAGTTGCTCCAGCATAAGGCTGCAGCTGTGTGATACCTGCTTCATGCTCACGCCTTTGGTAAAGCGCTGTGAGGTGTATAGCTCACCGAGTCGGCGTAAGCCGACAGCTGGATCAGGTAGGCAGGCGCTGGCAAACCGCCACGAGCCGATGGATGCCCCAATCAGCGAGCGCTCACGCGGCGCACGTTGCAGCCAATCACCAAACAAGGCCAGATCCAGCCCTTGAATACCCAGGGCCTTCGGGCCGCCTGCTGCACCGGGCAGAATACCGACATCTGCCGGTTGTAGGCCCTGCTCACGAATGCGCGCAAGGGCGCGTTTGCCGGCTCTGATCGTCAGGGCAGGGGACTTGATTACTATCGCACTCATGCTGGCCTCCATCGCGCAGGGCGGCGATTATAAAACGCTGAGTGGCCAGACCAAGTACGTTCAGCGTGTGAATGACGCGTACAGCGATGGATTGATCAGCCTTTGAGCTCGCCCTTAGCTGCATTCAGCTTGAATTAAGTCATTTGCAGTAACTTGAATGCCACCCAAAGCCAACGTGAAAAGGAACGTGGATATGCACACATTGACTGCCGTATTGACCGCTGCTGCCCTGACACTGACTGCCGGCCTGGTCCAAGCCCGTGACCTGGGCCCGGATGAAGCCTTAAAACTGCGTGATGCGGGCACTATTATGTCCTTTGAAAAGCTCAACGCAGCAGCATTGGCGCTGCACCCAGGTAGCAAAACCGAAGACACTGAATTGGAAGAAGAGTACGGCCGCTACATTTACCAGGTCGAAGTGCGCGATGCCCAGGGTGTTCAATGGGATGTCGAGCTGGATGCTACCAACGCTCAAGTGCTGAAGAACCAACGAGACGATTGATGAACATCACTGCTTGGCTTGTACGCCCACTCCTGGCCTGTCTGCTGCTGACGGTTACGCTCAGCAGCAGCGCGCGTGATCTGGATCAGGACGAAGCACTGCGTCTACGCCGTGAGGGGCTGATCATGCCCCTCGAACAGCTGTTGCAGATGGCTTTGCAGCGTCATCCTGGCGCCGTTTTGCTTGAAGTCGAGCTGGAGGAAGAGGACGGTGTACTGGTTTACGAAGTTGAGCTGGTAACTGGGCAGGGTATTGTGCGCGAACTGGAATTACATGCGAGTACCGGTGAAGTACTCAAGGACGAAGTGGAAGACTAAATGCGCCTACTGCTGGTTGAAGACCATGTGCCCCTCGCCGATGAGTTACTGGCCAGCCTGGCGTGTCAGGGCTACGCCGTGGACTGGTTAGCCGATGGCCGTGATGCGGCCTACCAAGGCGCTACTGAGCCTTATGACCTGATCATTCTTGACCTCGGACTGCCTGGCAAACCGGGGCTGCAGGTGTTGCAGGAGTGGCGTGCAGGTGGCCTCAGCACGCCGGTACTGATTCTCACCGCTCGGGGCTCCTGGGCTGAGCGCATTGAGGGGCTGAAGGCCGGCGCGGACGATTACCTGAGCAAGCCCTTTCACCCGGAAGAACTGCAACTGCGCATTCAGGCATTGTTGCGCCGGGCCCATGGTCTGGCCAATCAGCCGCAACTGGAGGCTGCTGGGTTACAACTGGATGAAGGCCGGCAAACGGTTAAGCGCAATGGTGAAGAGGTCCAGCTGACCGCTGCCGAGTTCCGCTTGCTGCGTTACTTCATGCTGCATACCGGGCAGTTATTGTCGAAGAGTCATCTGGCTGACCACCTGTACGACGGTGAGAGTGAGCGCGACTCAAATGTTATCGAGGTGCACGTTAACCATCTACGGCGCAAATTGGGGCGCGAGATCATCGAAACCCGGCGTGGCCAGGGCTACCGTTTTAATGGGGATACGGCTTGAGGTCGATTCAGCGACGACTCAGTCTAGGGCTGGTCAGCGTACTGCTGATTGTCGGCCTGCTGCTGGCGCAAAGCAGCCTGTGGTTGTTCGACCGCAGCTTGCGTAACTATTTACAGACAACCCTGCAGGATGAAACGCAAACCCTGCTGGGGGCGATTGTGCGTGGCCCCAACGGCCTGCAGCTGGACGAGCGCCGGCTGAGCGCAGCATTTAAGCGGCCGTACTCGGGCCTGTATTTTCGCATCGACCTTGCCGAGCAAAGCTGGCGTTCACGTTCGCTCTGGGATCGTGAGCTAAACACGGCTGAGGCTGAAGGCTTGCAGGACGAGCTGGCTGACGGCCCGCAAGGGCAGGAGTGGCTGGTGTACCGCGCCGACTATCAACGCTATGGCCAGAACATCATGATCCATGTGGCGCGTGACTATACCCCGATGCTCAACAGTTTCAGCCACGTGCAGAAAGTTGTCCTGGGGTTGGGCGTTGCCGCTCTGCTGTTGATTTTGTTGCTGCAGCGCCTGATTGTCAGTCGTGCGTTGCAGCCGCTGGAGCAGACTCGCCGGCAGATCATGCAGCTGCAACAAGGCCAGCGCAGCCAGCTGGATCAGCAGGTACCGCTTGAGCTTGAGCCGCTGGTGGCGCAGATCAACCACCTGCTGGCGCACACCGAAGACACTCTGAAACGTTCACGTAATGCCTTGGGCAACCTCGGACACGCATTAAAAACGCCCTTGGCGGTGCTGGTCAGCCTGGCCTCCCGTGAGGAGCTCAAACAGTTGCCAGAGTTGCGCGAGAGCCTCAATAGCCAGCTGCAGCATATTCAGCAGCGTATTAGCCGTGAGCTAGGCCGTGCACGCCTGGCGGGTGAAGCATTACCGGGGGCTCATTTCGAGTGTGCCAGCGAGTTGCCTGAGCTATTCGCAACCCTGGCGATGATCCACGGCCATCATCTGGAACTCAGCTGGCAAGCCGAACCCGAACTGCGATTGCCCTGGGACCGTGAAGACCTGCTGGAGCTGCTAGGGAATCTGCTGGATAACGCCTGCAAATGGGCCGATCGCCAGGTGCAGTTGCAGATCAGTCGGCATCCGCACGGTTATCAATTGCTCATTGATGATGACGGGCCGGGCATTGACGCCGCTCAGCGTGAAGAGGTGCTCAGTCGCGGCAGTCGCCTAGACGAGCAGGTGGCGGGGCACGGCCTGGGTTTAGGCATCGTGCGCGATATCGTCGATGCCTGGGGTGGACAATTGCAACTGGCGGAAAGCCCGTTAGGTGGGTTGCGCGTCAGGGTCACATTGCCGTTGAAGCGCACCTGAATTCACCAAGTGCGCACAACGTAAGGTTCACATACCGTTGGCAAAGGCCGGGTTGCTCATGTCGATATTGGCGCGAACCGGGCGCAGGGCGTGTGCGTACTGGGCCAGAATATCCAGCTCATAATCGATGCGCGCATGCAGCCGCTGATCGTCTTCGCTGCTGGGCTCGGGGGTGTTCAATACCTTTTCGACACCGCGCACAATCAAGTGCTCGGGCAGGTAGCAGAGCCGGCAGTTTTTATAGCTTGAGGCGCGCAACTCGCTAATCGGGTAGGCCCCGCCAACGCCCGATGAGACGCCCACGAGCAGTCCAGGCTTGTGCGCCAGTTCAACCTTACTGGCGTAGATAAAGAAGTTTTTGATGGCCGGGCAGGCCATGCCATTCCACTCCGGCGAGATAATCACTACGGCATCAGCTGCTGCCAGTTGCTTGCTGTACAGCCCCCACGGGCCCGCATCCTCGGCAGGCCAGAGCGGCAGTGGCGCAAGACCCAGGTCAATGACGCTGCTCTGCGCATCATCGGTGAAGCCCAATTGAATCAGGCGCTGACGCAAGAATCGGGCAACTTTGCCCGATTGGCTGTTAGTGCGACCTGAGCCGGCCACCAAGGCGATATTGAGCATCGTGCACCTCTTGTTAATCAGACATAAACGAAAAACGCAGGCTAACGATTGCTAGCCTGCGTCACAAGGTGGCAGTCGTCACAGGCACTGCCTGGTCAGCTCACGCCAGAAGCCTAGACGCGGAACTGATCCATCAGGCTTTGCTGGTGGTTAGCCAGTTTGTTCAGACCCTGGCTGATTTTTGCCGACTCATCGGCCTGGGAGGAGATTGATTCCGTGACATCGCGGATCGAGGCGACGTTCCGGTTGATTTCCTCGGCCACCGAGCTTTGCTCTTCGGCAGCACTGGCAATCTGCAGGTTCATATCGGTAATCACACTCACGGCCTGACTGATGCGTTGCAGCACGGCCACCGCTTGTTCGACCTGCTCGACGCTGCCCTGGGCCTGACGATGGCTGCTGTGCATGGTGCTGACCACTTCCTTGGTGCCGCTTTGCAGGCCTTCAATCACCTGGCGGATTTCTTCGACTGAATCCTGAGTACGCTTGGCCAGGTTGCGCACTTCATCGGCCACTACGGCAAAACCGCGTCCGGCTTCACCGGCACGCGCCGCTTCAATCGCTGCGTTGAGGGCCAGAAGGTTAGTCTGCTCGGCAATCGAGCGGATCACTTCGAGTACCGAACCGATTTTCTCGCTGCTATCAGCCAGCCCTTCGACTTCCTGCATGGCGACGTTCATTTCATTGGCCAGCAGCTCAATGCTTGATGTGGTCTTACCGATCACATCCATCCCTTCACGGCTGGCTTGGTCAGCGGTGCGCGCGGCTTCGGCTGCCTGGGCGGCGTTGTGCGCGACATCTTGGGCGGTGGCACTCATTTCCTGGAAGGCTGTAGCCACTTGATCGACTTCGCGGTACTGCTGCTGCATGCCATCGCTGGTCTGGCTGGCGATCAGCGCCGACTGATCTGCCGTACTGCGGGCGTCCTGCACGCTGTGTTTAACGTCGGCAATAATTGGCTGCAGTTTGTCGAGGAAGCGGTTGAACCAGCTGGCCAGCTCGCCCAGCTCATCCTTCTTGGCGTATTCCAGGCGGCGAGTCAGATCGCCTTCACCGCTGGCGATGTCTTTCAACATGGCGGCCACACCAAGAATCGGCCGGGTCACGCCCAGAGCCGTGAGCCAGATCAGCAAGATACCCACCACACCTGCGGCCAAACCCAGGCCGAGTGAAGTGGCACTGTTACGGGTGCCCATGGCATCCATTTCAGCTTCAAGCCGAGCGGCAGGTTCAAGCAGGACTTTCTCCGGGACTTCGATGAGCACGCCCCACGGCTGTGCATCAGGAATGGGCAGCAGCGGTTGCAGCACCTGTAACGCACCTTCGTGGTGCAAGGCTTCAGGGCGATTATTGGCCAGCAGGCTGAGAATCTCGCCGTGCTGAGCACTGAACGCTTTATCAAGCTTGCCGCCAAGCAGAGCGCTGTCACGGCTGTGACCGGCTAGCAGCCCGGCAGGGCTGATGATGCTGACATGCCCGGCACCATCAAACAGTCCCTGATGGGCTTCGTTGCTCAGCTCTTGCAGGCTGGCGAGGCTGATATCCACGCCCAGCACGCCGATGACCTTGCCCCCTTGCTCTAGGGGAAAGGCAATACTGGTCATTAGGGTTTTCACCCCATCGGTGTCATCGATATAGGGGTCGAGCAAGCAGACTTTTTTCTTTTCAATAGGGCAGGTATACCACGCGTTGTATGGCGCTCCGCTAATGCCTGGCGTTGTGTCGCCGAGGCTCTCTTCGGTCATGCTCTCAGCAACCAGCTCACCGTTATCGCCTTGTGCCCAATAGATGGAGAAGCGGCCTTTATCATTGCTGCCCAATTCCGCCTGGTCGGCAAACAGTTCATCTTTACCGTCGAGCGCGTTGGGCTCGAATACCGCATAAACACCGAGCAGGCTGCGGTTGTTCTCTAGTGCGCTGCGCACTTGTCGAGTCAGGTCTTCACGCAGGTCGAAGGCATCCAGAAAGCGTTTTTCCGCCTGCTCGCGAATAAACAGAACCTGGTTCGTGGCACTGCGGCCGTATTGGTAGGCATCCATAAAATAGCGCTGAATTTGCAGTGCCTGAGACTCCCCGCGGGCGTTCATGCGCAGCTGTGCGGACTCTTGCAGCATTTTTGAGCTGGCCTGCTTGACCAGGTCAGCACTGCTCGATGCTTGAATGACCGACGCAGAGACTAAGACGGCGACAATGGCCAGCAGACATAAGCCCGCCAGCAGGGTGATCTTCAACTGAATAGAGAGTCGGCTGAACAGCATTTTCAGGACCTTATATGACTGAGGCTTCTAGCGCCTATCGGCGCTTAGGCGCTTTTCTTTAAGTTTTACAGCAACTAAAGCACAGCAAGTTACAGGCCAGCAGAGCGCTTTTAGCGTTCAGAGTAATCGAATCAGTTACAGCTTGTGTTAAATATTTTACAGGCGTTTTGACAGCTCGTTCAGCTTTGTGCAGAGTACGCGCCCTCGCCAAGCCGGCGCAGCATCCAGAGAAGGTTGAAACCTTCACGGACCTATTCAAAAGCGGGAGTAAATCGATGAACGCAGTCGTTGCGGCAGTGGGGATTATGCTGATCCTCAGCTTGTGCCGCGTGCACGTGGTTGTAGCCCTCATAGTCGGTGCATTAGCCGGTGGCCTGCTGGGTGGTTTGGGCCTTGAAGGCTCGCTGACTGCATTTCACAACGGCCTAGGCGGCGGCGCCAAGGTTGCCTTGTCCTACGCCTTGCTGGGCGCTTTTGCCGTGGCGATCGCCAAATCTGGCTTGGCCCACGCGCTGGCGGATAAAGCGCTGGCGATGGTCGGCAAGCAGGACACGAACAGTGCCGGGCTGCTTAAATGGCTGCTGATCGCTCTGCTTCTAGTTGTGGCGATTTCTTCACAGAACATCCTGCCGATTCATATCGCCTTTATCCCGTTGCTGGTGCCGCCCTTGCTGTTCGTATTGAGCAAGCTGCAGCTTGACCGCCGTTTGATCGCCTGCGTGCTGACGTTTGGTTTGATCACGCCCTACATGTTTTTGCCGGTAGGCTTTGGCGGCATTTTCCTCAATGACATCCTGCTGGCCAATGTGGCCAGCGGCGGCGTTGATATCACTGGCCTGCAAGTGACCAAAGCCATGGCCATCCCGGCGCTGGGCATGCTCTGCGGGTTGTTGATCGCCGTGCTGTTCAGCTACCGTAAAAAGCGCGTGTACGACCTGAGCAAGATAGAGCAGGCCGAGCGCGTGGATGTGGTCTACAACCCGTTGAGCCTGCTGGTGGCTGGCGTGGCGATTGCGGCTGCTTTTGTTGTGCAGCTGTGGTTAGACTCGATGATCATCGGCGCGCTGGCTGGTTTCGTGATTTTCTCGGTATCAGGCGTGGTGCGCTGGAAAGAGGCTGACGGGCTGTTTACCGAAGGCATGAAAATGATGGCCATGATCGGCTTTATCATGATCGCCGCTGCCGGCTTTGCCGAAGTGATGAAGGCCACGGGTGATGTGAAAAACCTGGTTGAGAGCGCGGCCGAACTGATTGGCCACAACAAGGCTCTGGGTGCATTGCTGATGCTGCTGGTCGGCCTGTTGGTGACCATGGGCATCGGTTCGTCGTTCTCCACCGTGCCAATCATCGCGGCGATCTTCGTGCCGCTGGGTCTGCAGCTGGGCTTCAGCCCACTTGCCATCCTGTGCATCGTTGGCACCGCCGGCGCGCTGGGCGATGCCGGCTCGCCGGCTTCTGACTCTACCTTGGGGCCAACTGCTGGTCTTAACGTCGATGGCCAACACAACCATATCTGGGACAGTGTTGTGCCGACTTTCCTGCACTACAACCTGCCACTGCTGGTGTTTGGTTGGGTCGCAGCAATGGTGCTTTGATTCGGCACGGCTTATCTGCCTAGCGAGTGTCAGGCGTTTAGCCTTTGAGCGGGGCTACCGATAAGTCGGTAGCCCCGTTTTTATTTGGGCGGCAGAGGGTTTGCCATGTTGCGGGGTTTTCGTTGCAGGTAGGCGCCCGCCATGACGTTCCTGCATGAGTTGATGACGGTTGCTTCTAGTGCCCCGGCATTTCAGCTGTTAGCGGCTGATTGCGAGCATCTGCGCCTTTGCTGCGATGCACTTGTTTGAGTGTGCGCCATGCTGACTTCGCCAAGGCGACGCGTCAGCACAAGGCGTGACTAAGCGCTACAGACAAGGTCGACATGAGTGATCGTGTGCCCTGTGGCCTTTACGTCATTACTACAACACGCATAAAAAAACCCCAGCATTTCTGCTGGGGTTCTTTTCAACACACTCAACCTTGATCGTGGCCTCGGTTGAGTGAACCGGTTCTTAGCTGAACTGGTTCATGGTGTTGTCTTTGCCGCCTGCCTTCAGAGCTGCTTCGCCAGCGAAGTACTCTTTGTGCGCATCGCCGATGTCGGAACCGGACATGTTCTGGTGCTTGACGCAGGCGATACCTTGACGGATCTCCTCGCGCTGAACGCCTTTCACGTAGGCCAGCATGCCTTGGTCTGCGAAGTAGCCTTTGGCCAGGTTGTCGGTGGACAGCGCGGCGGTGTGGTAAGTCGGCAGGGTGATCAGGTGGTGGAAGATACCGGCCTGAGCAGACGCGTCACGCTGGAAGGTGCGGATGCGCTCATCAGCGAACTTAGCCAGTTCAGTTTCGTCGTAATCGACGCTCATCAGCTTGGCGCGGTCGTAGGCGGAAACGTCCTTACCTTCTGCAGCCATGCTGTCGAAGGCCTGCTGACGGAAGTTCAGCGTCCAGTTGAACGATGGGCTGTTGTTGTAAACCAGCTTGGCGTTCGGGATGGTTTTACGGATTTCGTTAACCATTTCTGCGATCTGGCCGACGTGTGGCTTCTCGGTTTCGATCCACAGCATGTCAGCGCCGTTCTGCAGGGACGTGATGCTGTCCAGTACGCAACGCGCTTCACCGGTGCCAGCACGGAACTGGAACAGGTTGGAAGGCAGGCGCTTAGGACGCAGCAGCTTGCCACCACGGTTGATCACGACGTCGCCATTGCCCAGATCGGCAGCAGAAACTTCTTCGCAATCGAGGAAGGAGTTGTACTGGTCGCCCAGGTCGCCCGGCTCTTTGGTCACGGCGATTTGCTTGGTCAGGCCAGCACCCAGGGAGTCGGTACGCGCAACGATCACGCCGTTGTCGATGCCCAGCTCGAGGAACGCGTAGCGAACAGCGTTGATCTTGGCGATAAAGTCGGCGTGAGGAACGGTTACTTTACCGTCCTGGTGACCGCACTGCTTCTCGTCAGACACCTGGTTTTCGATCTGGATGCAGCACGCACCCGCTTCGATCATCTTCTTAGCCAGCAAGTAGGTGGCTTCTGGGTTACCGAAACCCGCGTCGATGTCGGCGATGATTGGCACTACATGAGTTTCGTAGTTGTCGATCTGCTTCTGGATGTCAGCCGCTTTGGCGTTGTCGTCTGCAGCGCGGGCAGCATCCAGCGCGGAGAACAGCAGGTCCAATTCGCGGGCGTCAGCCTGGCGCAGGAAGGTGTACAGCTCTTCAATCAGGCCGGAAACCGAGGTTTTCTCGTGCATGGACTGATCCGGCAGCGGACCGAAATCCGAACGCAGAGCAGCAACCATCCAGCCCGACAGGTAGAGGTAGCGCTTGTTAGTAGTCTTCAGGTGCTTCTTGATCGAAATCAGCTTCTGCTGACCGATGAAACCATGCCAGCAGCCCAGGGACTGGGTGTAGACGGAGGAGTCAGCATCGTACTCGGCCATGTCTTTACGCATGATGTCAGCAGTGTACTGAGCGATTTCCAGACCGGTTTTGAAACGGTTCTGAGCGCGCATGCGGGCTACGGACTCAGGGTCGATAGCGCTCCAGCTGCTGCCAGCAGCGGCTTTAAGGGCGGCAACGGCTTTGATGTCGTTTTGATAAGCTGACATGGTCAATCCTTCAAAGTATGTGTTTGGTTGAGCACCGACTTCCCCACTGAACACCTGTGTTGCTGGAGGTTGTTGTAGCCAACTGCAGAGCGTTGAGAAATTGACGTGAGACGGAATTAATCCGGGAGAGGGGACATAAGCTCAACAGGGCGCTGGCTGCAGCGGTTACAAATGACCCTGGATCATTTGCTGGCTAACGGATCCAAAGATTCCGTTGGGCCGATCTGCTACGAGTGATGCACACTGTTGCTAAACGCTTCCCCGTCCCTCAGGACAACTTCGTTCCAGTCGCAATCTCATCGAACGGCCTTGTGGGCTTTACAACACAAATCGGCTCTGACGGTAAGTTGGAGCGCGATCCGGAGGGCCTTTCAGCACCTCTGATTAGCGGGAGCGGGGCCATCATGCCTCCGCAAAAAGTGTTCGTCAATTATTTTGTAGTGCCTTTCTAGTGACTACTACATAATTTTTTTGGCGACCGGCAGGTCAGCCTCTACGGCTTTATCCAGCGGGTTCCAGGGGAGGAGGCCAGCGCAGGGATGTTTACGGGTGACGACTGTGCCGCCGCCTGCTGGCAGCAGCTGATGAGTGGTCTCGGCATTGAATGGCAGGCGATTAGTGCCCCAGCTTGAGTTGCGCTCGGATCAATCCACCACGTCGACCTTGACGCGAATATTCATGTCTTCACGGCCATGGGTCGAACGACGTTGCAGGAAATCGCCCTGTTCGCCCTGGTTTTGCTCGCTGACACCGCCAATATTGATCCACTCACCGATCCGCCCGCTGACTCGCGTATCGGTGCTTTGCACATCGATAACGCCGGGCTGTGATTGGCTGAGGCGGTCGCGGTTGCTGCTTATGGTGATGTGCACCCGTTCACCACTCAAGCTCGCCGTGACATAAAACCCACGCGTGACATTGCGGTATTGAGTGGTGCTGTAGGGCTGGCCGTAAGTATCGCGGCCGCGGGTGGTCAGCGGCACGCTCTGGCCGATTTGGATCAGCGCCGGATAACCCTCGGTAGCCTGCACGTGTTGGGTGCCGCCGCTGCGGCTGTCGGTGCTACGGCGGATGATGCGCACCTGATCACGGCCATTGATTTCGCCCTGGCCGATCTGTACCTCGGCATCGCCGGCGCTGATTGTGCCGTCGGCGCGGTAGCCGCGGTCGGACTGAAAGCCCGACTCATTGGTGTCGACGCTGATCAGCAAGCGCCGTGGTTCAGTGTCGAGCTGTTGCAGCAGAGCGCGTATTTCAGCAATTTTCGCTGGCTCGGCATTGACGATCAGTTGGTTGCCGTAGGCGTTGACCTTGCCTTCCTGGCCCAGCACCGATTGCACCACGCCGAGCACCTCATCGGCCGTGCGGAAGTTCAACGGAATCACCTCGGTGGCAGCACTGACAAACAGGCTACAGCTCAGCAGCACGGTGGCGAGTAGGGCACGAACCTTCATAGCAGAAAACTCCGTAAGTCAGCGTCGGTGATGCTGGTGTCCCAGGCTTGATCAAACTGCGCGCGGCGCTGACGGTTGCGGCCGGGGTCTTGGTAGAGGGCGTAGCCACTCGCTTGGCCCAGTTCGGGCAACAGCAGCAGGCCACGGTCATCGGCCAGCAGAAACGCCAGCGCCTCATTGGGGTAGTCCGGGTGCAGCTTGCGGATCTGCAGGTTGCTCGACAGGCGGCGGGAAAGGCTAAGCAGGCGGTGGCCATCCTTCACCGCGCGGCTGGGATCGCGCAGCAGAATGCGCAGTTGATTGCGCGGGCTGGCCAGGAGAAAACGGGTACAGGCGTCTTGCACGCTGCTGTGGTGATAGAGCCAGGGTTCTAAGTCGTGGCTGTAGATACACAGGCTGCGCTGAGCTTGCTGTAACAGAGCCAGGGCGTGAGCGCGGGCCTGTTCGGGTTGGCTGAAACGCTCCAGCGTCGGGTGCGCACCGAGGGTAAACGGCGCCGGTTCTGCACGCGGGCTGTCGGGGCTGTGGGTGGCCGGATTATGCACAGCAAAACGCCCCGATGACTGAAACTCGATGGCGGGAAGCTCTGTAGGTTCCAGCGGTTCGGTTGGTTCACTCGGGGCGTTTTCGTCGTTCATATTGGCCTTTAGGCGCTGTTACGCACCATGTCCACGTGAGGGATGCCAGCTTCCAAGTATTCACCGCTGACGATGGCAAACCCGAGCTTTTCATAAAAGGCGGTGGCGTGCACTTGCGCGCTGAGCATTTGTTGCTTCAAACCGCGCTGTTCCGCTTCTTCGATTACGGCCTGGATAAGTGCCACGCCAACGTTCAGCCCGCGCCAATCCTTAAGCACTGAAACTCGGCCAATATGCCCATCGGCCAGCAAGCGCGCCGTACCAACCGGATAGTCGCCTTCCAGTGCCAGAAAGTGCACCGCTTCGGCGTCCTCGGCATCCCATTCGAGCTCCGGCGGCACCGCTTGTTCCGCCACAAACACGGTTTCACGAATGCGCCGCAGGTCAGCGTTGTCCTTTTGCCAGTCAGCCAGGCGAACGTGGATCTCACTCATCAGAAAACTCCAGGCTGCCTTGCTTGACCAGCTCAACCAGCAGGTTACGCCCTTCGTCATCGGCGAGCCACGGGGCCAGGTTGTCGATGTGCAGGGCGTCGGCCGCGCAGACCAGCTTCAACAGTTCGCGCAGGCTGGCCGAAAGTAGGCGGCTCTGGCCGCTGGCAAACAGCACCAGGTCTTCACCCACTTCTGACCATGCCATGCGGGCGCTGGGGTTGCGGATCATCACGGCGCCATCTTCCAGGCTGGCGAGGAACGCCTCTTCGTCGATCTCGATACCGGCGATCAGCTCGGGATAACGCGGCTCGGTCATAAACTGGCCAAACCAGGTCATCAGCAGGCGTTCATCGCTCATGTGCTCAGTGAGCAGGGCTTTGAGGCGGTCCAGGGCGTCGCGCTGGATTTGTGTTGGGTCGCTGGTCGGCTGCGCGTCGGCGTCGCTGTAGCGCTCTTCATCGGGCAGGAACTGGCCGAGAAAGTCGGTGAAATGGGTGAGAACTTCGGCGGCGCTTGGCGCGCGGAAGCCTACAGAATACGTCATACAGTCATCCTCAGCGGTACCACAGTGGGCCAGAAGCGGCGGCAGGTAGAGCATGTCGCCGGGCTCCAGAACCCATTCTTCAGTTTTAACGAATTCAGCGAGGATCTTCAGATCCGCGTGTTGCAGCATCGGGCTGTTGGAATCGCACACTTGGCCAACCTGCCAGCGACGCGTGCCATAGCCTTGCAGCAGGAATACATCGTAATTATCGAAATGCGGGCCCACGCCGCCGCCTGGAGCGGCGAAGCTGACCATCACATCGTCGATGCGCCACTTGGGCAGAAACTTGAATTGCTCGATCAGCTCGGCCACTTCCGGAACGAATTGATCGACGGCCTGTACCAGCAAGGTCCAGTCACGCTCAGGCAGTTCGGCGAAGGCGTCTTCCGCGAAGGGGCCGCGGCGCAGCTCCCAGGGGCGCTCGCCATGCTCGATGACCAGGCGTGATTCGATTTCCTCTTCCAGGGCCAGGCCAGCCAGTTCATCCGGCGAGATTGGGCTCTCGAAACCCGGAATAGCCTGGCGGACCAGCAAGGGTTTTTTCTGCCAGTAGTCGCGCATGAATTCGCGCGCAGTCAGCCCGCCCAGCAGTTGAAGCGAAATATCAGGATTCATCGCTAAGCCCTTGAATTAGTTGAATACCCATAAATAAAAACGCCCGGCACAGCCGGGCGTCTGGGTGGCTGTTGCCGTTTAGATGCGCGTGGCCTGAGCGACCGCGTTGCCGATGTAGCTGGCAGGGGTCAAACGTTTGAGCTCAGCTTTGGCTTCGGCAGGCATGTCCAGGCCGTCGATGAAAGTCTGCAGTGCTTCGGGGCTGATGCCTTTGCCACGGGTCAGCTCTTTGAGCTTCTCGTAAGGGTTTTCGATGGCATAACGGCGCATCACGGTCTGGATCGGCTCAGCGAGGACTTCCCAGCATGCATCCAGGTCAGCGGCGATGCGGGCTTCGTTCAGCTCCAGCTTACTGATGCCCTTTAGGCTGGCCTCGTAGGCGATCACGCTGTGAGCGAAGCCCACACCGAGGTTACGCAGTACGGTGGAGTCGGTCAGGTCACGCTGCCAGCGCGAGATCGGCAACTTGCTGGCCAGGTGCTGGAACAGTGCGTTGGCGATACCCAGGTTGCCTTCGGAGTTTTCGAAGTCGATCGGGTTGACCTTGTGCGGCATGGTCGAGGAACCGATTTCGCCGGCAATGGTGCGCTGCTTGAAATAGCCCAGGGAGATGTAGCCCCAGATGTCCCGGTCGAAGTCGATCAGGATGGTGTTGAAGCGCGCGATACCATCGAACAGTTCAGCGATGTAGTCGTGCGGCTCGATCTGCGTGGTGTAGGGGTTGAACTGCAGCCCCAGGTCACCTTCGATGAACTGCTTGGCGTTGGCTTCCCAGTCGATCTGCGGGTAGGCCGAGAGGTGGGCGTTGTAGTTGCCAACGGCGCCATTGATCTTGCCCAGCAGCGGTACGGCTGCAACCTGAGCGATCTGCCGCTCCAGGCGATAAACCACGTTGGCCAACTCTTTGCCCAGGGTGGTCGGCGATGCCGGCTGACCGTGGGTGCGCGAGAGCATCGGTATGTTGGCGAATTTAACGGCCAGTTCACGGATGGCTTCGGCGGTCTGACGCATCAGCGGCAGCAGCACGTCATCACGGCCGGCGCGCAGCATCAGGGCGTGGGACAGGTTGTTGATGTCTTCACTGGTGCAGGCGAAGTGGATGAACTCACTGACCTTGTCCAGTTCAGGCAGCTTGGCCGCTTGTTCTTTGAGCAGGTACTCCACGGCTTTGACGTCGTGGTTGGTGGTGCGCTCAATTTCTTTGACGCGCTCGGCGTGCTCAACGGCAAAGTTATCTGCCAGTTCGTTGAGGATCGCCTGTGCTTCGGCGGAGAAGGGCGCAACCTCGGTCACACCTTCGTGGGCGGCGAGGCGTTGTAGCCAGCGCACTTCAACCATTACACGGAAACGGATCAGGCCGTATTCGCTGAAAATAGGGCGCAGAGCGCTGGTTTTGCCGGCGTAGCGGCCATCAACGGGGGAAACCGCGGTGAGCGAGGAAAGCTGCATGGGAGGCGTTCTCGGACAATCGGGCATTGAAAAGGGCGCGTATCATACATGAAATCGGCAGCTGAATTGCGCTTGCTTACTACCGTTCAGCCGCGCACGCGCCGCGCAATGGATAACAAGCTGGCACTGAAAATCAGCGCAGCCCCAAACCATGAGGTCAGGTCAGGGCTTTCATCCCAGCGCCACCAGGCAATAACGCCGGCAAAGACGATCGCCAGGTAAGCAAAGGGGCCGATCAGGCCTGGTGGCGCAAGGGCGTAAGCCCTGGACATGATGATCTGGCTGGCAGTCGCCAGTAGACCGATCATCAGCAATAGCCCGAGGTCATGCTGCGACAGCGGTTGCCAGGCCCAAGCCAGGGGGATGGCCGAGATCAGCGCGCTGAACAGTGAAAAATAGAACACGATCCGAAACGCCGGCTCGGTGTCGCTCATTTCTCGAATCGAAACAAACGCGAATGCAGCCAGG
>NZ_JAYEET010000058.1:0-65967 GCF_034653255.1 Pseudomonas spirodelae
GGACATGAGCGATGAAGAACGCTGGCGAATACGGCAAGAAAAGGCATCACCGATACTCGGCGCGCTGCATGACTGGATGCTGGCCCAGCGCGATCTTGTGCCCAATGGATCAGCAACGGCAAAAGCCTTGGATTACAGCCTCAAACGCTGGGTAGCGCTGACGCGCTACCTGGAAGATGGAGCCGTACCCATTGATAACAACCAGGTCGAGAACCAGATCCGGCCATGGGCACTGGGGCGCTCGAACTGGTTGTTTGCCGGGTCGCTACGTAGCGGCAAAAGAGCAGCGGCGATCATGAGCTTGATCCAGTCGGCCCGCATGAACGGACATGATCCGTATGCCTATCTCAAAGACGTGCTGACACGGCTGCCGATTCAGCGAGCCAGTGAGATCGGCCAACTGCTGCCGCATCAGTGGGCATCAAGCTGAGTCACGCAAGCTAGACTGGCGGTGACGATCAGATACTACTCATTGACTTTTTTGGGCGTCACTCCGTCAGCAAATAGCAGTCGGAATATGGGCAAGTTGAACGAGGCTCTAAGCCACCAAAACCCACCAGTAACCACACTGGTGTATCACCCCAAACAGCCTACCCGTAATAGTCTCGCACTGATTTTTATGCGTGCAGCGTGTGATACAGAGTAAGCGTGCAGCCTGTGATACAGGCTACCCGTTCAGCGCGTGATACAGCGTTGGAATGTGTCTTGGCTGGACGCTTACGGTGGGGGTAGCGTGTGCGGCCATGGGTAAGCCCTCCGGGGCATTGCAAAGCGTTGTGGGTAATCAACGCTGCAATGCTGCTCGGGCTGCCCATAAGTGGTCATTGCAACTGCAAAACGGATTTTTGCAATTGCAAAATATCGAAGTGGGTTTTTACCGCTTCACGCTCTTAGCTTTGGTTGATACGGCTTCTCTGGCCTCAGCTTTTGCCTGGGCTACCTTGTCCGCGTCTGCTGCTGTAGCTCTCGCTTCGGCAAACAGCTTGGTTAGCGCGCTTACGCTTGCTCCCCGCCACCCCCTTGCTTCGATTCTTTCTGCCGCCGAGCCTTGCTGATAGCGGGGCCGGCTATCATCTAAGAGCAACTCAAGAAGGCCCGCAATTGCCAGCAGGTGCGATGGCTTAGCTTCACTCTCCAGTCGGCCTAACTCTGCTTGAAGACGGCCAGCCTCAGCCTGAGTTTCTAGTCTGCATTCAAGTTCAAGTTTATGGTTCTGTTCCCAATACTCAGCTTTCGACTCGGCGTTTAGTATGGTTTCTTCATATGCTTCTTGCGCGCCCATTAACTGATCAAGAGTTCTCTGTAGTCGCTCATTCTCAGCCACAGCATCATTTATGAATCGCTCGCGTGCTTCTGCATCTAATTGCTTTCGCGTTTCCAGCATTTTGGAGTGCTTTTCTAGCTCCCATTGTGACTTCAGTTCTTCCAGGCTTGAGGGGCTGGGTTGTTCTTGTAGAGCATTCATCTTGGCGGCAAGTGCTTGGATATCGGTGCTTTTGAACCTCGGGTGTTGGTCGCGCACTAAAGTTCTTGCTGTCCACTCGGACTCTAGTCTTTCAGGGCTCAGCTCCTTATCGATAACCCACGCATATCCGGCTAACTCTAGGTCTCTCTCGTAATAATCTGCGAAGTATTGCAGCACTAATGGATTTCTAGTTTTTTGCATTCCAGAGCCGCTGACATCCATAACAGAAAAGTCCTCAAGCCACCCAGTCAGCTGCGCCCCGTCCACATAGACAGCGCACTGCCCCGCATCGCAGAGCCGTAAAATATCTAGGTATGTGACTGGTGTTTTCGTCAAATCCTGAAGCCAATCAATTGCCTGCTCTTTGTTCAACCATTCCAGCAGCCGGTATACCTTTTCCATTCCTTGCACCCTCCCAGGCGCTCCCGTGTTGAATAAATCGGCTGGTCAGGCGGATGGGAAGTCCGCTTTTCTCCCCGTCGGGATAGGCCAGCCAAAACCGTTAAGCCTTGCGCTTGATGCTCACCACGTTAGCGCCAGCGCATAGGGCGTCTATCGAATCTGCCCACGCTTGCATCATTTCCCGGCGCTGCTCCAGGTAGGCGGCGTGGTTGTAAGTGTCGCGCATCTCGTCGTCATCGCCGTGGGCAAGCTGGCGCTCGATCCAATCCCGGTTGTAGCCGCGCCCATTAAGTTCGGTGCTCAGCAGGTGGCGGAAGCCGTGGCCGGTTTGCCGGCCTTTATAGCCGGTGTCAGCCAATGCCTTGTTGATGGTGTTTTCACTCATTGGGCGGTTGGTGTTGTTGCGCCCAGCAAATACCAAGGCATAACCCCCGGTGACTTCTTGAAGCTGGCGCAGGATGGCAACGGCCTGGCGTGGCAGTGGTACCGAGTGGTCGCGTCGGGCTTTCATGCGCTCTTTCGGGATCGTCCAAGTGGCGGCCTCAAGGTCGAACTCGGCCCAGGGTGCGGCGCGCAATTCACCAGGGCGCACAGCCGTCAGCACCAGCAGGCGGATGGCGTGGCGGGTCAGGGTATTGATGTTGGCTGCTTCGATCTTGCTCAGCAGTTCGGGTAACTCTGCACAGGTGACGTGCGGATGGTGCCGCGTTGCTGGTGCGTGAGCTGCGATCACGTCCAAGTCAGTTGCTGGGTTTGCCTCTACCGACCCTTGTGCCAGGCCAAAGCGGAAAATCTGACTTAGCCATTGGCGGGTTTTCTTGGCGACGTTGTGCGCCCCTCGTGATTCGATCTTGCGGATTAGTGCTACCAGCTCAGGGCGGGTAATGGCCTTGACGGGGCGGTGGCCAAGGGCGGGCAGTAAATCAGACTCCAAGTAAGCAGCGGCCTTGTCGGCTGTGGACTTTGCCCAGCGTGGCGAGCGGTAAGCGTGCCACTCACGCGCCAGTTCCTCGAATGTCTGCGCCTCAAGTGCTTGCGCCTGTTTAGTGGCTTGGCGTTCTGCGCCTGGGTCGGTGCCTTCGTCCAGCAGTAAGCGGGCGTCATCACGCTTGCGGCGGGCGGCGGCCAAAGGCACGGCAGGGTAGGCACCCAAGGAAAGCATTTTAGCTTTGCCGTTGAAGCGGTAGCGGTAGCGCCACAGCTTGGAGCCGGTTGGGGCGACCTCTAAGCACAGGCCGTTGCTGTCGGCTAAGCGATACAGCTTGTCCTTGGGCTTGGCTGTTTTGATTGCGGAATCGGTCAGCGGCATGGTGCCCCCGTGTGAGCCATGCCGGGCGGCGTTTGGCGGCTCAGGTGTGAGTAGATTTATCGACCAAACTCGATCTACTCACAAATCTACTCACAATCCAGTGGGCTTACAAGGTAACGGTAGGGAACTGCGGGCAACAAAAAACCGGCTCAAGTGGCCGGTTCTCTAGGGTTTCAGGTCGTTTCGGTACGTCCTGAGATGTTTGTATGGTGCCCCGGGGGAGACTCGAACTCCCACTTCTTTCGAAAACGGATTTTGAATCCGCCGCGTCTACCGGTTCCGCCACCGGGGCACAATGGCGGCGGAGTATAGAGATGGTATTTGCATTGGTCAATGCATTGCGTGTTCAGAATGTGCGATTTCCGGTAAGCTTTGCCGCCCTTCAAGATGACCCTCTCTAGCCATGCGTGTTGCCGACTTCAGTTTTGAGCTGCCAGACGCTCTGATTGCCCGCCATCCTCTTGCTGAACGCCGCGCCAGCCGCTTGCTAGTGCTCGATGGGCCGACGGGTGAGTTGGCGCACAAACAGTTCAGCGACCTGCTGGATTATCTTCGTCCCGGCGATTTGATGGTGTTTAACAACACGCGGGTGATTCCGGCGCGGCTGTTCGGGCAGAAGGCTTCGGGCGGCAAGCTGGAAGTCCTGGTCGAGCGGGTGCTGGACAGCCATCGTGTGCTGGCCCATGTGCGTTCGAGCAAGTCGCCCAAGCCCGGTTCGACCATTCTGATTGATGGTGGTGGCGAGGCTGAAATGGTTGCCCGTCACGATGCCTTGTTCGAGCTGCGTTTCAGCGAAGAAGTGCTGCCGCTGCTGGAGCGGGTCGGGCATATGCCGTTGCCGCCTTATATCGATCGCCCGGATGAGCAGGCTGACCGTGAGCGTTATCAGACGGTGTATGCCGACCGTGCCGGTGCCGTGGCTGCGCCGACCGCAGGGCTGCATTTTGATCAGGCGCTGTTGGCGGCGATTGCCGAGAAGGGCGTTGAGCGCGCCTTTGTCACGCTGCACGTAGGGGCGGGGACGTTTCAGCCGGTGCGGGTTGAGCGCATCGAAGACCACCATATGCACACCGAGTGGCTGGAGGTCGGCCAGGATGTGGTTGATGCTGTGGCGGCTTGTCGGGCGCGCGGTGGGCGAGTAATTGCTGTCGGCACCACCAGCGTGCGCTCACTGGAAAGCGCGGCGCGCGATGGCGTGCTTAAGGCCTTCAGTGGCGATACCGATATTTTTATCTACCCAGGCCGGCCGCTGCATGTGGTCGACGCGCTGGTGACCAACTTCCATTTGCCGGAGTCGACCCTGCTGATGCTGGTGTCGGCGTTTGCCGGTTACCCGGAAACCATGGCGGCTTATCAGGCAGCGATTGCCGGCAAGTATCGTTTTTTCAGTTACGGTGATGCCATGTTTATCACCCGCAACCCCGCACCGCGCGGGCCAGAGGAACAGTTATGACGCGCACGTGCCGCATGTCTTTCGAATTATTGGCGACCGAGGGCAAGGCGCGTCGTGGCCGGCTGACCTTCCCGCGTGGCGTGGTGGAGACCCCTGCGTTTATGCCGGTGGGCACCTATGGCACGGTCAAGGGCATGCTGCCGCGTGATATCGAGGCGATTGGCGCGCAGATCATCCTCGGCAATACCTTCCACCTGTGGTTGCGCCCTGGCACGGAAGTGATCAAGCAGCACGGCGACCTGCATGACTTTATGCAGTGGCAAGGGCCGATCCTCACCGACTCCGGCGGCTTCCAGGTGTTCAGCCTCGGCGCCATGCGCAAGATCAAGGAGGAGGGCGTGTACTTCGCTTCGCCGGTCGATGGTGCCAAGGTGTTTATGGGGCCGGAAGAATCGATGCAGGTACAGCGCGATCTGGGCTCCGACATCGTGATGATTTTCGATGAGTGCACGCCGTATCCGGCCGAATTTGACGTGGCCAAAAAGTCGATGGAGTTGTCCTTGCGTTGGGCCAAGCGCTCGAAAGAGGCCCATGGCGAGAATACTGCAGCGTTGTTTGGCATCGTTCAGGGCGGTATGCATGAAGAGCTGCGTAAGGTTTCTCTAGAGGGGTTAGAGCAGATCGGCTTTGACGGTTATGCGATTGGCGGGTTGTCAGTCGGTGAGCCAAAAGACGAGATGATCAAAGTCTTGGATTACCTGCCTGCGCAGTTGCCAGCTGATAAGCCGCGCTACCTGATGGGCGTTGGCAAACCAGAAGATCTGGTCGAAGGCGTGCGCCGCGGTGTGGACATGTTCGACTGCGTGATGCCGACCCGTAACGCGCGCAACGGCCACCTGTTTGTTGATACGGGCGTGCTGAAAATCCGCAATGCCTTCCATAAGCAGGACAATTCGCCGCTGGATCCGACTTGCGATTGTTACACCTGCAAACATTTCTCCCGCGCCTATCTGCATCACCTGGATAAGTGCGGCGAAATGCTGGGTAGTATGCTCAATACAATCCATAACTTGCGGCATTATCAGGTGCTTATGGCTGGTTTGCGCGAGGCTATTCAACAGGGTACATTGGCCGCCTTTGTCGATGCCTTCTATGCCAAGCGCGGGCTACCAACGCCGCCTCTGGACTGATTTCCCAACCTTTTAAAGACCTTTTAACAGGAGTGTTATATGAGCTTTTTTATCCCCGCTGCGTTCGCTGAAGGTGCCGCACCGGCTGCCGGTCCTGCTGGTAGTGGTTTTGAGTGGGTGTTTCTGGTCGGCTTTCTGGTCATCTTCTATCTGATGATCTGGCGTCCACAGGCCAAGCGTGCGAAAGAGCACAAAGGGCTGATCAGTGGCCTGCAGAAAGGCGACGAAGTGGTTACCAGCGGCGGTATCGCTGGCAAGGTGTCGAAGGTTTCCGATGACTTCGTGGTAATCGAAGTATCCGACACCGTCGAGCTGAAGATTCAGAAAGTGGCGATTGCCGCTTCGCTGCCTAAAGGCACGCTGAAAGCGATCTAAGCCACACACCTTTACCATTCGACGGGGCGCTTAATGCGCCCCGCGTCATAACGGGCGGCGTCATGCTCAACAAATTTCCCCTCTGGAAGTACCTGCTGATTCTGGCTGTGCTGGCAATCGGCTTTCTTTATTCTGCGCCCAATTTGTACCCGGATGATCCGGCGATCCAGATCAGTGGCAACAGCTCCGCCATGCGCGTCGAGCAGGCCGACCTAGAGCGTGCTAAGCGTGCGCTGGAAGCGGCAGGTATCAGTGTAAAAGCAGTCAGTGTGGCGAATCAGGGTCGTGCTGGTTTGCTGCGTTTGAACAGTGCTGAAGATCAACTGCCCGCCAAAGAGCTGGTGCGTAAAGCGTTGAGCGATGAATTTGTGGTGGCCTTGAACCTGGCGCAGACCACGCCGGATTGGCTGCGTAACCTGGGCGGTAGCCCGATGAAGCTCGGCTTGGACTTGTCCGGTGGTGTGCACTTTCTGATGGAAGTCGACATGGATAAAGCCCTGGATGCGCGCCGCAAGGTTTATGAGGGCGAGGTCAAGAGCCTGCTGCGTAAAGAGCGTGTGCGTTATCGCAGCCTGCCTGAGCTCAATGGCGCCATTCAGCTGGGTTTTGTCGATGAAGCGGCGCTGGAGAAAGCTCAGCAGCTGATTCGCAAAGACTTTAACGATTTTGATATGACCACTGTGCAGCGTAGTGAGCTGCAGGTGCTGCGTTTGTCGCTAACTCAGGCCAAGCTGGTCGAAATTCGCGAATACTCGATCAAGCAGAACCTGACCACGGTGCGTAACCGGGTCAATGAGCTGGGTGTGGCTGAGCCACTGGTTCAGCGTCAGGGTGCCAACCGCATCGTGGTTGAGCTGCCGGGTGTGCAGGATACCGCTGAAGCCAAACGTATTCTCGGCAAAACCGCCAACCTGGAATTCCGTCTGGCCGCCGAGCCGGATGCTGCCAGGGCGGCAACTGAAAGTTTTGAATTCCGTCAGGAGGGTCGTCCACCAGCGTTGCTGGAGCGTGATCTGATCATCACGGGTGACCAGGTCACCGATGCGCAGGCCAGTTTCGATGAGAATGGCAGCCCGCAGGTAAACATCCGTCTGGATGGTCGCGGTGGTGACCTGATGAATCGCGCGACTCGCAACAACGTCGGGCGCAGCATGGCGGTGATCTTTATCGAGCAGAAGCCGGTGACGCGCTACGTGCGTCAGGTGGTCGATGGCGTCGAGAAAGAAGTCGAGCTGCAGACCTTCGTTGAAGAGAAGAGAATCATCAGCCTGGCTACTATTCAGTCGCCGCTGGGTAGCCAGTTCCGCATCACTGGTCTGGATGGTCAGGGCGAGTCTTCTGAATTGGCCCTGCTGCTGCGTGCTGGCGGCCTGGCTGCGCCGATGTACTTCGCAGAAGAGCGCACCATTGGCCCGAGCCTGGGTGCTGACAACATTACCAAGGGCGTGAATGCGTCGCTGTGGGCAATGCTGTTTGTTTCGCTGTTTATCATTGCCATCTACCGCGCTTTTGGGGTGTTGGCGACTATTGCGCTGGGCCTGAACATGGTGCTGTTGCTGGCGCTGATGTCGTTGCTCAGCGCCACGCTAACCCTGCCAGGTATTGCCGGTATCGTGCTGACCATGGGTATGGCGGTGGACGCCAACGTGCTGATCTTCTCGCGTATTCGTGAGGAAATTGCCAATGGCATGTCGATCCAGCGCGCTATCCATGAAGGCTTTGACCGGGCGTACTCGGCGATTGTCGATGCCAACCTGACCACGCTGTTGGTCGGCGGCATTCTGTTTGCCATGGGCACGGGGCCGGTTAAAGGCTTCGCGGTGACCTTGTCGCTGGGCATCATCACATCGATGTTTACCGCCATTCTGGTCACGCGTTGCATGGTCAACCTGACGTGCGGCGGGCGTGACTTTAAGAAGTTGTGGATTTAAGGGGCTGTGATGAAACGTACGATCAACTTCATGGGGGTGCGCAATATTGCGTTCGCCCTCACCGTGGTCCTGACGCTGCTGTCACTGGCGAGTCTGTTTACCAAAGGCCTGAACCTTGGCTTGGACTTTACTGGTGGTACGCAAATCGAGTTGAGTTACGAGCAGCCGGCCGACCTCGGTAAGATTCGTGAGCAGCTGGCCGGTGCCGGCTATGCCGATGCTGTGGTGCAGAGCTTTGGTGCCACCACCGATGTAGTGGTGCGCATGCAGGGCAATAATCCTGAGCTGGGTAACAACGTGGCCACGGCGCTGCGTCAGGCCGGTGAACAGCTTGAGGTGAAGAAGGTTGAGTTCGTCGGTCCGCAGGTCGGTGAAGAGCTGCGCGATCAGGGCGGTCTTGGCCTGTTGTTGGCGTTGGGTGGGGTGATGCTCTATCTGGCCTTCCGCTTTCAGTGGAAGTTCGGTGTGGCAGCGATTATCTCGCTGGTTCACGACGTGATTGTCACCCTTGGTGTCCTGTCGTTCTTCCAGATTACCTTCGACCTGACTGTGCTGGCGGCTCTGTTGGCGATCATTGGCTACTCGCTGAACGACACCATTGTGGTGTTCGACCGGGTGCGCGAGAACTTCCGGGTGCTGCGCAAGGCGACGTTGATTGAGAACATCAACATCTCCACCACGCAGACCCTGCTGCGTACCATGGCGACGTCCATCTCAACCTTGCTGGCCATCGGTGCGCTGCTGCTGTTTGCTGGCGACAACCTGTTCGCCTTCTCGGTAGCGCTGTTTGTCGGTGTGGCGGCGGGTACTTACTCGTCGGTCTATATCGCTAACGTGGTGCTGGTATGGCTCGATCTGACGGTCGATGACCTGATTCCGCCGGTGGTGGAAGAAGAGGTCGATGAGCGCCCCTGAATCTGTGGGTTTCATCGCAAAAGTTTGAATGGGCCGGGCGGGTGTTGAACTTGCCCGGCTTTTTTATGCTCCAAGGCAAGGATTAAGGCGCATTGCGCGCTAGGCAGCGGTTTAGGAGGTTTGTATGAATAAGTCTTTGTTGGTCGGCGCCGTGTTAGGTGCAGTGGGTGTAACGGCGGGCGGAGCGGTGGCCACTTATAACGTCGTTACTGCGCCAAAATATGCGGAAGTGCTGGCAGTGAAGCCGGTAAACCAAACCATTAAAACCCCGCGTGAAGTGTGTAAAGACGTGACGGTTACCCGTCAGGCAGCGGTCAAGGATCAGCACAAAATTGCCGGTACGGCGATTGGTGCTGTGGTTGGTGGCTTGCTGGGTAATCAGGTGGGCGGAGGTAATGGCAAGAAGTTGGCAACGGTCGCCGGTGCGGTAGGTGGTGGTTATGCCGGTAATAAGGTGCAGGGCAATATGCAGGAAAACGACACCTACACCACCACTGAAACGCGCTGTAATACGGTCACTGACACCAGTGAGAAACTGGTGGGCTATGACGTTAAATACGAACTGGACGGTAAGATCAGTCAGGTGCGTATGGCCAATGATCCGGGTCAGCGGATCCCGGTGCGTGATGGTCAGTTAGTGCTGGTGGAGTAAATTCCCAGGCAATAAAAAAGCGCCCTAGGGAGCTTTTTTATTGCCTGGGCTGTTAGCGCTTCAGTGAAGCTGACAGGTGCGGCTGAATGGCCGTCAGGACTGCTTTGAAGCACTTTGTGTTACCGGCAACGATTTGGCCTTTTTCAAGGAATTCGTGGCTGCCGCTGAAATCGCTGACCAGGCCGCCTGCTTCTTGAATCAGCAGGGCACCGGCGGCCATGTCCCACTCGGACAGGCCAAACTCCCAGAATGCATCAAAGCGACCCGTGGCAACGTAGGCCAAGTCCAGGCTTGCTGCCCCGCCGTGGCGTAGGCCGGCAGCCTGGCCAACCAAGCTGCGGAACATGCCGATGTAGTTCTCGAGGTTGTCCATCTGGTTATCGCGGAACGGGAAGCCGGTGCCGAGCAGTGCGCCTTCCAGGCCCTTGCGATTGCCAACGCGCATGCGGCGGCCGTTGAGGGCAGCGCCACGGCCGCGGCTGGTGGTGAATTCTTCTTGGCGTACGGGGTCTATGACCACTGCGTGTTCAAGGCGGCCACGGTATTTGCACGCGATGCTGACCGCGTAGTGCGGAATGCCGCGGATAAAATTAGCGCTGCCATCCAGTGCGTCGATGATCCACACATAGTCGGCGCCTTCACCGCTGCCTGCGCTCAGGCCGCTTTCCTTGCCGAAGATGCCGTGAGTCGGGTAGGCCTTGCGCAGTGCCTGGATGATCAGCTGCTCGGCGGAGCGATTAAGCTCGGTCACGTAATCCTTGGCTTCTTTCTCGTCGACCGAGATGACGTCCAAGCGTTCGGTCGAGCGGAAAATCATTTCGCCGGCGCTACGGGCTGCGCGCAGCGCTATATTCAGCATGGGCTGCATGGATGTTCACCTGGGTCGTTAAAGAAAGCCGGCCATTCTAGCAGAAAAGCCGGGCGGTTGAAGTACAACCTGAGCCTTGCGTGGCGTAAGGTGGGTTGCTTCTGTAAGATTTGCCTCTCTAAGCCTTGTCTGTGAGCGTTTGCGTTGCTAGAAAATATTCGCGTTGTTTTGGTCAACACCAGTCACCCAGGCAATATCGGCGGCGCGGCGCGGGCCATGAAAAACATGGGGCTGTCGCAGTTGGTGCTGGTTGATCCGCAGGATTTCCCGAGCGCCGATGCGGTGGCCAGGGCTTCGGGCGCAAGCGATGTGCTCGATGCGGCGCAGGTGGTGGGTACGCTGGAAGAAGCGCTGGTGGGTTGCAGTTTGGTGCTCGGTACCAGCGCGCGTGATCGGCGTATCCCGTGGCCACTGCTGGATCCGCGTGAGTGTGGCGTGGCGGCGTGCGAGCAGGCGCAGCAAGGTGCGCAGGTGGCGTTGGTGTTTGGGCGTGAGTATGCCGGGCTGACCAATGATGAGCTGCAGCGCTGTCACTTTCACGTGCACATACCTTCTGATCCTGAATTCAGCTCGCTGAATCTGGCTGCGGCGGTGCAAGTGTTGGCCTATGAAGTGCGGATGGCCTGGTTGGCGGCGCAAAATCAGCCGACTAAAACGCTAAAGCTGGAGGCTACGGCCATACAGAGTTCGCTGCCGGTCACGGCGGATGAGCTGGAATCGTTTTACACCCATCTTGAGCAGGCGCTGGTTGAGATTAAGTTTCTCGACCCGTCCAAGCCGCGACATTTGATGAGTCGCCTGCGCCGTTTGTATGGGCGTAGCGAGGTCAGCAAGCTGGAAATGAATATCTTGCGCGGCATCTTGACGGAAACCATCAAGGCGGCGCGTGGCGAGCACCCTGGGCAGGAGAAAGCAGATGTTTGAGCGCATGCGAGAAGATATACAGAGCGTATTTCATCGTGATCCGGCGGCGCGTAATGGCTTTGAGGTGGTCACCTGCTATCCAGGGTTGCATGCAGTCTGGCTGCATCGCGTGGCGCACGCGCTGTGGGGTAGTGGCTGGAAGTGGTTGGCGCGCGTGGTGTCGAACTTCGGGCGCTGGATGACCGGCATCGAGATCCATCCGGGTGCGAAGATCGGTCGGCGCTTCTTTATCGATCACGGCATGGGCATTGTCATTGGTGAGACTGCCGAAATCGGCAATGACGTCACTCTTTATCAGGGGGTGACGTTGGGCGGCACCAGTTGGAATAAGGGTAAGCGCCATCCGACGCTGGAGGATGGTGTGGTGGTCGGTGCTGGGGCCAAGGTGTTAGGGCCGTTCACCGTCGGCGCGGGGGCCAAGATTGGTTCTAATGCCGTGGTAACCAAAGAAGTGCCGGCGGGTGCGACGGCGGTTGGTATTCCGGGGCGAATTATCGTCAAGGCGGATGATGAGCAGGAGGCCAAGCGCAAGGCGATTGCAGAGAAGCTGGGCTTTGATGCTTATGGTGTGGGCCAGGATATGCCTGACCCGATTGCGCGCGCTATCGGTCAGTTGCTTGATCACCTGCATGCGGTCGATGGGCAGTTAGAAGGAATGTGTGGCGCGCTCAAGTCCCTGGGTAGTGATTACTGCTCCAAGGGTTTTCCTGAGCTGCGCAATGAGGATTTCGAGAGTGTGGTCAAGGACGCAGACAAGCCTGCGGCTTGATGGCGCAGGGGTGCGCTTTTTTGCTAAACTGCGCGCCCCTCATGCGGCTTAATCCCGACAAGAGTGCTAGGTCTTATAGTTGACTTAAATACTCGGGAATTGCATAATCGCTGCATATTGCGACCACGCGGTAACCCTCATGCGACTAACAACCAAAGGCCGTTATGCCGTCACCGCCATGCTTGATCTGGCGCTGCATGCGCAGAGCGGGCCGGTGTCCCTGGCTGATATTTCCGAGCGGCAGGGCATTTCCCTGTCTTACTTGGAGCAGCTGTTTGCAAAGCTGCGTCGCGGCAACCTGGTTTCCAGTGTGCGCGGGCCGGGCGGCGGTTATCAGTTGTCACGCGGTATGCAGGGCATTCAGGTGGCTGAGGTGATCGATGCGGTCAATGAGTCCGTCGATGCCACGCGCTGTCAGGGGCAAGGCGATTGCCATGCGGGTGATACCTGTCTAACCCACCATCTGTGGTGTGACCTTAGCCAGCAGATACATGAATTTCTCAGTGGCATCAGTCTCGCTGACTTGGTGACCCGTCGTGAAGTACAGGAAGTTGCCCAGCGCCAGGATCAGCGCCGTTGCAATGGCAGTACGCCTTACTTAGATAAGATTGAAACGTCCGCCGTCGATTGAGCGCTAGGCGCTGGCTAGCTGGCCTGATACCTGATTAGGAGAGAATTGATGAAGTTGCCGATTTACCTCGATTATTCCGCCACCACGCCGGTTGATCCGCGTGTTGCGCAAAAAATGAGCGAATGCCTGCTGGTTGACGGTAACTTCGGCAACCCAGCGTCGCGCTCCCACGTGTTCGGCTGGAAGGCTGAAGAAGCGGTAGAGAATGCCCGTCGTCAGGTGGCTGATCTGGTCAATGCTGACCCGCGCGAGATTGTTTGGACCTCCGGTGCTACCGAATCCAACAACTTGGCGATCAAAGGCATTGCCGACTTCTACAAGAGTAAAGGCAGGCACCTGATCACCTCGAAGATCGAGCACAAAGCGGTGCTCGACACGATGCGTCAGCTTGAGCGTGAAGGCTTTGAGGTCACTTACATCGAGCCGGGTGAAGACGGTCTGATTACTCCGGCTATGATCGAGGCTGAGTTGCGTGATGACACTATTCTGGTGTCGGCCATGCACGTGAATAACGAGATCGGCACCATCAACGACATTGCTGCGATTGGTGAGTTGACCCGTTCGCGTGGTGTGTTCTTCCATGTCGACGCGGCGCAGTCCACCGGCAAGGTAGCAGTCGATCTGCAGTCGTTGAAAGTCGATCTGATGTCGTTCTCTGCACACAAAACCTATGGTCCTAAGGGCGTTGGTGCGCTGTACGTGTGCCGTAAGCCGCGCGTGCGTCTGGAAGCCCAGACCCATGGCGGTGGTCACGAGCGCGGCATGCGCTCCGGCACCCTGGCAACCCACCAGTGTGTGGGTATGGGCGAGGCTTTCCAGATTGCCAAGCAAGAAATGGCTCAGGAAAACCAGCGCATTCTGGCTTTGCGTGATCGCTTCTTTAAACAGGTTGATGGTCTTGAAGAGCTGTATATCAACGGCAGCATGACCGCTCGTGTGCCACACAACCTCAACCTCAGCTTCAACTATGTTGAGGGCGAGTCGCTGATCATGGCGCTTAAGGATCTGGCGGTTTCGTCCGGCTCGGCCTGCACCTCGGCTTCCCTGGAACCGTCCTACGTATTGCGAGCCCTGGGCCGTAATGACGAGCTGGCGCACAGTTCCATTCGCTTTACCTTCGGCCGCTTCACCACTGAGGAAGAGGTCGATTACGCCGCGCAGAAGGTTTGTGAGGCGGTCACCAAGCTGCGCGAATTGTCGCCGCTGTGGGATATGTACAAAGACGGTGTCGACATCTCCAAGATCGAGTGGGCGGCGCACTAAGTAGTCGCCGAGCAAGAGCGACTCTCTGATGAGGAAGGAATACCAGCATGGCTTACAGTGAAAAGGTCATTGACCACTACGAGAACCCGCGCAACGTCGGCAAGATGGACGCAGAAGACCCAAGCGTAGGCACCGGCATGGTCGGCGCGCCGGCTTGCGGTGACGTGATGCGTTTGCAGATCAAGGTTAACGAGCAGGGCGTCATTGAAGACGCCAAGTTCAAGACCTATGGCTGCGGTTCGGCCATTGCCTCCAGCTCCCTCGCCACTGAGTGGATGAAGGGCAAGACCCTGGACGAAGCGGAAACCATCAAGAACACCCAGCTGGCTGAAGAATTGGCCCTGCCTCCGGTGAAAATTCACTGCTCGGTCCTCGCGGAAGATGCCATCAAGGCAGCCGTGCGCGACTACAAGCAGAAGAAAGGCTTGCTCTAAGGAGGTTTGTCGATGGCTATCAGCATGACCGAAGCAGCGGCTCAGCATGTGCGTCGTTCGCTTGATGGGCGTGGCAAGGGTGAGGGCATCCGTTTGGCTGTTCGCACCACGGGCTGCTCAGGCTTGGCCTATGTGCTGGAGTTTGTCGATGAGACTGCTAGCGAAGATCAGGTGTTCGAGAGCTTTGGGGTCAAGGTGATCATCGACCCAAAAAGCTTGGTTTATCTCGATGGCACAGAGCTCGACTTCGTTAAAGAAGGGTTGAACGAAGGCTTCAAGTTCAATAACCCCAACGTGCGCGGCGAATGTGGCTGCGGCGAAAGCTTCAACATCTGAGGCGCCCGTGGGTACTCCTTGTCACTTTGCGTTGTTTGATCTAAAGCCTGGTTTTCGTTTGGATCTTGAGTTGCTGGCCAGCCGCTATCGCGAGCTGGCGCGGCATGTCCATCCGGACCGTTTCGCCGATGCTTCCGAGCGCGAACAGCGCGTGGCGCTGGAGCAGTCTGCCAGCCTTAACGAAGCCTATCGAACGCTGAAAAATCCGCCGCAGCGCGCGCGCTACCTACTCGCGCTGAGTGGGCCTGAATTGCCGCTGGAAGTGACCGTACAAGACCCGAGCTTCCTGTTGCAGCAGATGCAGTGGCGCGAAGAGCTGGAAGATCTGCATGGCAGTGCAGACCTGGCTGGGGTTGCGCAATTCAAACGGCGGTTGAAAGTGGCTCAGGATGAGCTGAATGAAAGTTTTGCCGTTTGTTGGGACGATGCCTCGCGGCGTGAAGAGGCCGAGCGCCTGATGCGCCGCATGCAGTTTCTCGACAAGCTCTCTCACGAGGTTCGCCAGCTGGAAGAGCGCCTCGACGATTAACGCTGGTGCGCCGCACCCGATACCTAAGCATTGATTACTCATGGCCTTACTGCAGATCGCTGAACCCGGACAAAGCCCTCAGCCCCACCAGCGCAGGCTGGCGGTGGGGATTGATCTGGGTACCACCAATTCGCTAGTCGCCGCTGTGCGTAGCGGGCTCTCTGAACCTCTGGCTGATGCCGCAGGGCAGGTCATTCTGCCGTCCGCGGTGCGCTACCACGCTGATCGTGTTGAGGTTGGCGAGGATGCCAGGGCGGCAGCTTCGGGCGACCCGTTGAATACCGTGCTGTCAGTCAAGCGCCTGATGGGGCGTGGCTTGGCCGACGTTAAGCAGCTGGGTGAGCAGTTGCCTTACCGCTTTGTCGGTGGTGAGTCGCACATGCCGTTTATTGAAACGGTGCAGGGGCCGAAAAGTCCGGTCGAAGTTTCCGCCGAGATTCTCAAAGTGCTGCGTCAGCGCGCCGAGGCGACGCTGGGTGGCGAACTGGTCGGTGCGGTGATCACCGTGCCGGCCTATTTTGATGACTCGCAGCGCCAGGCCACTAAAGACGCGGCGCGTCTGGCAGGGCTGAATGTCCTGCGTTTGCTCAACGAGCCGACTGCGGCGGCAGTTGCCTATGGGCTCGACCAGCACGCTGAAGGCGTGGTGGCGATTTATGACCTGGGCGGCGGCACTTTCGATATTTCCGTGCTGCGCCTGACCGGTGGTGTGTTTGAAGTGCTCGCCACGGGCGGTGATAGCGCGCTGGGTGGTGATGACTTCGACTACGCCATTGCTGGCTGGATTGTGCAGCAGGCGGGCGTGTCGGAAGACCTGGATCCGGGGCAGCAGCGCTTGTTGCTACAGACCGCCTGTGCAGCCAAAGAAGCGTTGACCAATAACGCGACTACCACGCTCAGCTATGTCGGCTGGCAAGGTGAGCTGAGTCGCGAGCAGCTTGATGCGCTGATTGAGCCCATGGTCGCGCGCAGCCTTAAAGCCTGCCGCCGTGCGGTGCGTGATGCGGGTATTGAGCTGGAAGAAGTCGAGGCCGTGGTCATGGTCGGTGGTTCGACCCGCGTACCGCGCGTGCGCCAGGCCGTCGCCGAATTATTCTCCCGTGAGCCGCTGGCCGATATCGATCCCGATCAGGTGGTGGCCATTGGTGCAGCAATCCAGGCGGATGCTTTGGCAGGTAATAGGCGCGGTGACGGTGAAGAACTGCTGCTGTTGGACGTGATTCCGCTGTCGCTGGGCCTGGAGACCATGGGCGGGCTGATGGAAAAGGTGATTCCGCGCAACACCACCATTCCCGTGGCGCGCGCCCAGGACTTCACCACTTACAAAGATGGCCAGACAGCCATGATGATCCATGTGCTGCAGGGTGAGCGCGAGCTGATCAGTGACTGCCGTTCCCTGGCGCGCTTCGAGTTGCGCAGTATTCCGCCTATGGTGGCCGGTGCGGCGAAAATTCGTGTGACCTTCCAGGTCGATGCTGACGGCCTGCTCAGTGTGTCAGCCCTTGAGTTGGCGTCGGGTGTTGAGGCGAGTATCCAGGTCAAGCCGTCCTACGGCCTGACGGATGGCGAGATTGCCCGCATGCTGCAGGACTCGTTCAAAAACGCCAGCGACGACAAAGTGGCGCGCGTATTGCGCGAGCAACAAGTCGATGCCCAGCGTTTGCTGGAGGCGGTGGAGGCCGCTTTGTTGGCGGATGGTGAGCGCTTGCTGGATGCTGATGAGCGAGTGGCCATTGAGGCGCAGATGCAGCAATTACGCGACTGCATGGCGGCCAACGATGGTCTGGCCATTGAGCAGCAAACCAAGCGATTGACCCAGATAACCGATGCCTTTGCGGCGCGTCGTCTGGATGCCACGGTCAAAGCCTCGCTGGCTGGCCGTAGTCTTGATGAGATTGAGGAATAAGCATGCCGCAGATTATCTTTCTGCCCCACGCTGTACTGTGCCCAGAAGGTTTGGTGGTTGAAGTGGCACCCGGCACATCGGTGCTTGAGGTTGCGCATGAGCATCACATCGAGATCGAAAGTGCCTGCGGGGGCGTCTGTGCCTGCACCACGTGTCATTGCATTATCCGTGAAGGCTTTGATTCGCTGGCTGAGGCGGATGAGTTGGAAGAAGACATGCTCGACAAGGCTTGGGGCTTGGAGGCGCAATCACGGCTGTCCTGCCAGGCCATCGTGGGTGATGAAGATATCACTGTCGAAATTCCTAAATACTCGCTCAATCATGCCGCAGAAGCGCCGCACTGATTCAAGGAGCTGTTATGACGCTGAAATGGGCTGATGTTCTGGAAATCGCTATTCAGTTGGCTGAGTCCAAGCCGGATGTCGATCCGCGTTACGTTAATTTTGTCGATTTGCATAAATGGATTCTGGCGCTGCCCGAATTCAGCGACGATCCGACTCGCGGTGGCGAGAAGGTGCTGGAAGCCGTTCAGGCTGCCTGGATCGAAGAGGCTGACTGAGTCGCCCTGTACGCTGTTAGGCAATCCCAATAAACCCGCGTATAATTCGCGGGTTTAATTTTTCGCTTTAACCACTGTTTCTGGAGTTTCACATGGCTGTTCAACGCACTTTCTCCATCATCAAGCCTGACGCTGTTGCTAAAAACGTTATCGGCGAAATCACCAGCCGTTTCGAAAAAGCCGGCCTGCGCGTCGTCGCTTCGAAAATGCTTCAGCTGTCTGAGCGCGAAGCTGCTGGTTTCTACGCTGAGCACAGCGAGCGTGGCTTCTTCAAAGACCTGGTTGCTTTCATGACTTCCGGCCCCGTTATCGTTCAGGTTCTGGAAGGCGAAAACGCTGTTCTGGCTAACCGTGATCTGATGGGCGCTACCAACCCTAAAGAAGCTGCTGCCGGCACTATCCGTGCTGATTTCGCCGTTTCCATCGACGAAAACGCTGTCCACGGTTCGGACTCCGAAGCTTCTGCTGCTCGCGAAATCGCTTACTTCTTTGCGTCCACTGAAGTTTGCGCTCGTATTCGCTAAGCGAATTGAGTGAGGGTGAAGCCATGATCGCATTGACCGGTAAAACTAATCTGTTGGGTCTGACCCAGGCAGAAATGGAACAATTCTTCGAACAAATCGGGGAAAAACGTTTCCGCGCCGGTCAGTTGATGAAGTGGATTCACCACTTTGGCGTCGATGACTTCGATGCCATGAGTAATGTCAGCAAGGCCTTGCGCGAAAAGCTCAAGGCCTGTGCTGAAATCCGCGGCCCGGAAGTGGTCAGCGAAGATATTTCCACTGATGGCACGCGCAAGTGGGTAGTGCGGGTGGCGTCAGGTAGCTGTGTTGAAACTGTTTATATACCCCAGGGCACGCGCGGCACTTTGTGTGTTTCGTCGCAGGCCGGTTGTGCGCTGGATTGCAGTTTCTGTTCGACCGGTAAGCAAGGCTTTAACAGTGACCTTACTGCTGCGGAAATCATCGGTCAGGTGTGGATTGCCAATAAGTCGTTTGGCAGTGTGCCGGCGAAGATTGACCGGGCGATCACCAACGTGGTGATGATGGGCATGGGCGAACCGTTGTTGAATTTTGACAATGTGGTCGCTGCCATGAAACTCATGATGGATGACCTCGGCTATGGCATCTCCAAGCGCAAGGTGACGTTGTCCACCTCGGGCGTAGTGCCGATGATAGATAAGCTGGGTGAGGTCATCGACGTGTCGTTGGCGCTGTCGCTGCATGCACCCAATGATGAGCTGCGCAGCCAATTGGTGCCGATCAACAAGAAGTACCCGCTGGAAATGCTTTTGGCAGCCTGTAAGCGTTATGTTTCTCGGCTGGGTGAGAAGCGCGTGCTGACCATCGAGTACACCCTGCTTAAGGATGTAAACGATAAGATTGAGCACGCTGAGGAAATGATCGCACTTCTCAAAGATGTGCCTTGCAAGATCAACCTGATTCCGTTTAATCCCTTCCCTCACTCGGGGTACGAGCGGCCTAGCAATAATGCGATCCGCCGTTTCCAAGACCTGCTGCATAAAGCCGGGCACAATGTCACCGTGCGTACCACGCGCGGTGAGGACATTGACGCAGCCTGTGGCCAATTGGTTGGCCAGGTCATGGACCGTACCCGCCGTAGTGAACGTTATATCGCTGTGCGTGAATTGAGTAGCGAGGCCGAAACGCCGAGTGCCGCCGCCAATCGAACCTAAGGGGAGGATACCCATGACCTTGCGACCCGCGTTATTGCTGTTGGCCGCTAGTCTGTTAGCCGGTTGTGTCACAACCGGTACTGTTGATCCGATGAAAACCGGCAAGGGCCGTGAAGAAGCGCGGGATGCCTATGTACAACTGGGCATCGGCTACCTGCAACAAGGTCAAACCGAGCGCGCCAAGGTGCCGCTGAAAAAAGCCTTGGAGCTCGACTCGTCGAATGCCGATGCGCATGCCGCACTGGCGTTAGTGTTCCAGATAGAAATGGAGCCCAAGCTGGCCGATGAGCACTTTCGCAAGGCCATTTCGCAGCGTCGTGATGATGCGCGCTTACTGAACAACTACGGCAGCTTTCTGTATGAGCAGCAGCGTTACCAGGAAGCACTGGAGCGCTATACCGAAGCCGCTCAGGACAACCTTTATCCCGAGCGTTCGCGGGTGTTCGAAAACCTCGGTTTGACTTCATTGCAGCTGCAGCAGCGTGAGCAGGCCAAGGCTTATTTTGAACGCTCACTGCGTTTGAATAGCCGCCAGCCGCGGGCGTTGATGGAGATGGCGCAGTTGTCCTACGAGGACAAACAATACGTGCCTGCTCGTAGCTATTACGAAGCCTATATGTCCTTGGCACCGCAGAATGCCCGCAGCCTATTGTTAGGCGTGCGTTTGGCGAAGATTTTCGAGGAGCGCGACAATGCCGCGAGTCTCGGTTTGCAGTTGAAGCGACTTTATCCGGGCACGCCGGAATATCAGCAATACCTGTCGGAGCAATGATGAAAGCGGCGCATCCTGAAGGGCTAGCAGTTCCCCGTATCAATCCGGGTGAGACGTTGCGCGAGGCTCGCGAGAGCCGTGGTTGGGCCGTGGCAGAGGTCGCTGCGCAGTTGAATTTGACCTCGCAACGCTTGAGTCAGATTGAGCAAGGTGCCTTCGACAAGTTACCAGGGCATACCTTTGCGCGTGGTTATGTGCGCGCTTACGCCAAGTTGTTGGAGCTTGATCAGAATCGTCTGGTGATGGAGTTCGATCAATTCACCGGTAGCGATGCCGCAGGCAGCAGCGTACACAGTCTGGGGCGCATTGAAGGGCCGGTGAGCTACTCGCAGCGTATTTTGCGCATGGTCAGTTTTGTGTTGTTGCTTGCCCTGGCTGGCTTGAGTTTCTTCTGGTGGCAGGAAAAGACTGAACGCCAGGCTGAAGACCTTGCCACTCAAAGCCTTGAGCATGTTGAAGTAGACGGCGCTGACGGCACCACACAGATTCATCCTTTGGATGAGCCCGAGGATCAGGCCGTGGAAGCGGCCCAGATGGAGGCGGAAACAGTTTTGCCGCTGCCGTCTGAAGATACTCCCGCCTTACCAGAGCCTGGCGTTGCTGAAACGCCCAGCGAGAATGTGCCGGTGCAAGAGTCGCTTCCGCCAGTCGCCGCCGCTGCCGCTCCGGTCACTGTAGAGGCATTGCCTGCTGTATCCGCTGAACCTGCGCCTACGCCGGTTCAGGCTGGTGCGGGCGAAGCCGTGGTCAGTTTGACCTTTATTGCAGATTGCTGGACGCAGCTAACCGATGCTAATGGCAAGGTGCTGTTCAGCGCCCTCAAGCGTAAGGGCGACAGCCTGCAGTTGACGGGTAAGGCACCTCTGGAGCTGCGCCTGGGCTATGCCCGTGGTGCGCAGGTCAGCCTCAATGGCAGCCCGGTTGATGTGGCGCCTTTTATCTCTGGTGAGACCGCGCGTCTGAAGTTGGGTGGGCAGTAACATGCATGGTGAATCTCCAATTAAACGTCGTATTTCACGCCAAATCTGGGTCGGTTCGGTGCCGGTTGGCGGCGATGCGCCGATAGCCGTGCAGAGCATGACCAACAGCGATACCAACGATGTGGCCGCGACCGTGGCGCAGATTCGTCGCCTGGAAGATGCCGGCGCGGACATTGTGCGGGTTTCGGTGCCGGATATGGATGCAGCCGAGGCCTTCGGCCGGATCAAGCAGCAGGTCAAGGTACCGCTGGTGGCTGATATCCACTTCGATTACCAGATCGCCTTGCGTGTGGCAGAACTCGGAGTTGATTGTCTGCGCATCAATCCGGGCAACATCGGCCGTGAAGACCGTGTGCGTGCGGTGGTTGAGGCCGCGCGTGATCGAGGCATCCCGATTCGCATTGGGGTCAATGCGGGCTCGCTGGAAAAAGACCTGCAGAAGAAATATGGCGAACCGACGCCCGAGGCCTTGGTCGAGTCGGCATTGCGCCATGTCGAGCACCTCGATCGCCTGAACTTCCCCGACTTCAAGGTCAGCGTAAAGGCTTCCGACGTGTTTATGGCCGTGGAAGCCTACCGACTGCTGGCCAAGCAAATCGAGCAGCCGTTGCATTTGGGGATTACCGAAGCAGGCGGCCTGCGCTCCGGTACAGTCAAATCCGCGGTAGGCCTGGGCATGCTGTTGGCCGAAGGTATTGGCGACACTATCCGCATTTCCTTGGCCGCTGATCCTGTTGAAGAGATCAAGGTTGGCTACGACATCCTCAAATCGCTGCGCCTGCGTTCCCGTGGCATCAATTTTATCGCCTGCCCAAGTTGCTCGCGGCAGAACTTCGATGTGGTGAAAACCATGAACGAGCTGGAGCAGCGCGTCGAAGACCTACTGGTGCCGCTGGATGTGGCGGTGATCGGTTGTGTGGTCAACGGTCCCGGTGAAGCCAAAGAGGCGCATATCGGCCTGACTGGCGGCTCGCCTAACCTGATTTATATCGATGGCAAGCCGGCGCTCAAACTGGGTAATAACAACCTGGTCGATGAGCTGGAAAAGCTGATCCGCCAGAAAGCGGCCGACAAGGTCGCCGCTGACGCCGCCGTTATCGTGCGTAGCTAACACCGTTAAGGAATTGAATTGAGCAAGCCCCTGCAAGCCATCCGTGGCATGAACGATATCCTGCCCGAGCAGACTCCGCTTTGGCGCTACTTCGAAGGCACTGTGGCCAATCTGCTGGATGGCTATGGCTATCGGCAGATACGTATGCCGATCGTCGAGTTCACCGAGCTGTTCAAGCGCTCCATCGGCGAAGTCACCGATATCGTTGAAAAAGAGATGTACACCTTCGACGACCGCAATGGTGATTCCCTGACCCTGCGCCCGGAAGGCACTGCGGCGTGCGTGCGCGCGGTACTTGAGCATGGCCTGTCCGGCGGCGGGCAAACCCAGAAGCTTTGGTACATCGGCCCGATGTTCCGTCACGAGCGGCCGCAGAAAGGTCGTTATCGCCAGTTTCATCAGATTGGCGTGGAAGTGTTCAATATTGACGGCCCGGACATCGATGCTGAGTTGATCGTCTTGACCTGGCGCCTTTGGGGCCTGCTGGGTATTCGTGATGCGGTGAAGCTTGAGCTCAACAGCCTCGGCACCAGTGCAGCCCGTGCGGTGTACCGGGATGCGTTGGTCGAGTTTCTCTCGGCGCATGCCGATCAGCTGGATGAAGACAGCCGCCGCCGTATGGGCAGCAATCCACTGCGTGTACTCGACAGCAAATCGCCAGAAACCCAGGCGGTATTGGTTAATGCGCCGAAACTGGCGGATTACCTTGATGAAGAGTCACGGCTGCATTTCGAAGGGCTGAAGGCCCGTCTGGATGCTGCGGGCGTGCCGTACGTAATCAACCCCAAGCTGGTGCGCGGCCTGGATTACTACAGCAAAACCGTATTCGAGTGGGTCACCGATCAGCTCGGTTCTCAGGGTACCGTTTGTGCTGGTGGCCGTTACGATGGCCTGGTTGAGCAGATGGGCGGTAAGCCGACGCCGGGCGTGGGTTTTGCCATGGGCATCGAACGCTTGGTGCTGTTGCTCGAAACTCTAGGTAAAGTACCGGCTGAAATCGCCCGCACGGTTGACGTTTACCTGTGTGCTTTCGGTGAGGCGGCTGAATTGGCCGCTTTGGCCTTAAGCGAGCGTCTGCGTGATCAGTTGCCAGGCTTGCGTCTGCAAGTGAATGCCGGGGCCGGTAGCTTCAAGAGTCAGTTCAAGAAAGCCGACAAAAGCGGCGCGTTGTACGCCTTGATCTTGGGTGAAGACGAATTGGCCCAGCAAGTGGTAGGTTGCAAGCCGTTGCGTGGTCAGGGCGAGCAGCAAAGTATTGCGTGGTCGGCATTGGCCGATCATCTGGCGAACTGCGCCAATCAGGCCTGAGCGTCTGTTTAGTGATTTAGCGAAAAGGAGTGTTGGGGTGGTTTCGCGTACTGATGATGAAGATCTGGCGGTAATCAAGGACTGGTGGCAGCAAAATGGTATGCCATTGCTGACTGGCGTTGTGCTGGCGTTGGCGGTGGTGTTCGGCTGGCAGGGTTGGCAGAAGTACCAGAGCAATCAGGCGCAAGGCGCTTCATTGGTGTATCAACAGCTGCTTGAGGCTGCTTTGGACCCTAGTGGCAAGCCGGATGCCGGTAAAGTTGCAGCGCTGGCTCACACCCTGAAAAGTGATTACGCCGGGATTCATTACGCCCAGTACGGCAGCCTGTTCGTCGCCAAAGTAGCTGTTGAAGCGGGCAAGCTGGACGACGCCGCTAGCGAGCTGCAGGCGATTGTTGATAAGCCGGCTGATGACAGCCTGGCTGAGTTGGCCCGTCAGCGCCTGGCGCGCGTGTTGGCCGCTCAGGATAAGGCTGACGATGCGCTGAAGCTGCTGGATGCCAAGGTTGCGCCGGCCTTTATCGCCAGCCGTGAAGAGCTCAAGGGCGACTTGTTGGTGCAGCTCGGCCGTGCCGATGATGCACACGCTGCCTACGAAAAAGCCAAAGCAGCACTCTCTGAAGAGGCAGCTGTCGGTGGTTTGCAAATGAAGCTGGATGATCTGGCAAAAGGGGATGCGTGACGTGATGCGCTGGAAGAATGCCGCACTGCTGGCCCTGGCCGTTTTGGCTGTAGGTTGCAGCAGCAATAGTAAGAAGGAACTGCCCCCGGCCGATCTGCCCAAGTTTGAGGAAGAGGTCAGCCTGCAAAAAGAATGGAGTCGCTCGATTGGCGAGGGCCAGGGCGAAACCTTCAACATGCTAACGCCTGCGATTGACGGTGAGCAGATCTATGCCGCTGACGTTGAAGGCCTGATCGTCGCCATGAACCGCATGACCGGCAAGGTTCTTTGGAAAACTGAGCTGGAGCTTCCAGTTTCCGGTGCCGTCGCTGCAGGCTATGGCCTGGTCGTGGTCGGGACTTTGAAGGGCGAAATCATCGCCCTCGATACGGCTAACGGTGAAGAAAAGTGGCGCGCTCGTGTCACCAGCGAAGTGCTGGCTGCGCCTGCGTTGAACGGTGATGTGGTGCTGGTACAGACCCAGGATGACCGCCTGATTGCTTTTGATGCCGACAGCGGTAACCAGCGCTGGATATTCGAAAACACGCCGGCGGTACTCACGCTGCGTGGCACCGGCAGCCCGGTACTGACCAATCGTCTGGCCGTTGCTGGCTTGTCCACTGGCAAGGTGATTGCGCTGGATGCGCAGCGCGGTATTCCTGTCTGGGAGCAGCGCGTAGCCGTTCCGCAGGGCCGCTCCGAGCTGGAGCGCGTTGTTGATATCGACGGCGGTCTGCTGCTTTCGGCCGGTACGCTTTATGCGGTCAGCTATCAAGGTCGTGTGGCCGCGATGGACCTGGAAAGCGGTCGTATCCTTTGGCAGCGTGAAGCCTCCAGCTCCGTTGGCGTTGCCCAAGGGTATGGCAGTGTTTATGTAAACCTGGCCAGCGGTACCGTTGAAGGTATCGATGAGCGTTCTGCGTCAGCACTGTGGAACAATGACGCACTGGCTCGCCGCCAGCTGTCTGCGCCGGAAGTGTTCTCCAGTTACGTAGCATTTGGTGACCTGGAAGGTTACCTGCATCTGGTGAGTCAGGTGGATGGCCGCTTTGTCGGCCGTACACGTATCGACAGTAATGGTCTGCGTGCGCGTCCATTGGTGGCGGGTGGCTGGCTGTATGCCTTTGGCAATAGCGGCAAACTGGTGGCGTTGACCATCAAGTAACCGTCTGTCGCTTTGGCTATGCTTTGCAGCACTTGAGGCTGTAAAGCATGGCCAGCGCAATGAATTCCGGCCGCTGCTCGTGCAGCGGCTTTTGTATTTTCTGAAATAACGAAGTGGAGAGCCTAATGGTTCCCGTAATTGCCCTGGTGGGCCGCCCGAACGTCGGCAAGTCCACCCTGTTTAACCGCTTGACCAAGTCCCGTGACGCGATTGTCGGCGACCTGTCTGGTCTGACCCGTGATCGCCAGTACGGTGAGGCCAAGTGGCAGGGGCGCACCTATATCGTCATCGACACCGGTGGTATTTCCGGTGACGAAGAAGGCATCGACGCCAAGATGGCCGAGCAGTCCCTGCAGGCCATTGAAGAAGCCGATGCCGTGCTGTTCCTCGTGGATGCTCGCGCAGGGTTGTCCGCCTCTGACCAGATGATTGGCGAGCACCTGCGTCGTCGTAACAAACGCAGCTTCTTGGTGATCAACAAAGTCGACAACATTGACGCCGACCTGGCCCGCGCTGAGTTTTCCAGCATGGGCATGGGCGAGTCGTTGGCGATTGCCGGCGCCCATGGTCGCGGTATCACCCAGATGCTCGAAGCGGTGCTGGGCTCCTTCCCCAAGGATGCCAACGAGCTGCAAGAGGGTGAGGAAGAGGAAGAAGTGCTGGAAGGCCAGGAAGCCAAGCGCATTCCCGGCCCAAGCGAGAAGGACGGTATTAAACTGGCGATCATCGGCCGGCCCAACGTCGGCAAGTCGACCCTAGTCAACCGCATGCTCGGCGAAGAGCGGGTCATCGTGTATGACCAGGCGGGCACCACCCGCGACAGTATCTATATCCCGTTCGAGCGTGATGACGAGAAGTACACCCTGATCGACACAGCCGGCGTACGCCGCCGCGGCAAGATCTTTGAGGCGGTGGAAAAGTTCTCGGTGGTGAAAACCCTGCAGGCGATCCAGGATTCCAACGTCGTGGTGTTCGTCATGGATGCCCGCGAAGGCGTGGTGGACCATGACCTCAACCTGCTTGGTTTCGTGTTGGAAAGCGGCCGTGCGCTAGTCATCGCGCTTAACAAGTGGGATGGCATGGAGCCGAGCGAGCGCGACTATGTGAAGGTCGAGCTGCAACGCCGACTGTTCTTCGTCGACTTTGCCGATATCCACTTTATCTCGGCGTTACACGGCACCGGCGTGGGTAACCTGTACAAGTCGGTGCAGGCTTCGTTCAAGTCGGCGATCACCCGCTGGCCGACCAACCGCCTCACGCAGATTCTCGAAGATGCTGTTGGCGACCACGCGCCGCCCATGGTCAACAATCGCCGGATCAAGCTGCGTTATGCCCACCTCGGTGGTGCCAACCCGCCGCTGATCGTAATCCACGGTAATCAGGTCGAGTCCGTTCCCAAGTCCTATATCCGTTACCTGGAAAACACCTACCGCCGCGTACTCAAACTGGTCGGTACGCCGATCCGTATCGAGTTCAAGGGTGGTGAAAACCCGTATGAGGGCAACAAGAATACCCTCACCGATCGCCAGGTGAACAAGAAGCGCCGCCTGATGACTCACCACAAAAAGGCTGAGAAAAAGCGTAAAGACAAGCGCTAAGCTTGGATTGAAACGCTCTATATAAAGGCACCTTCGGGTGCCTTTTGCGTATTGGGGTGATCGGCTATTCTGCGCCATCACCAGCCGGATGCCGCCTCGATGATTATCAGCAAGTTGCCGAATGTCGGCACCACCATCTTTACCCGCATGTCTCAGCTCGCCGCGCAAACCGGCGCGCTCAATCTGTCACAGGGCTTCCCCGACTTTGACGGCCCGCAGGCGCTGCGTGATGCGGTCGCTCGGCATATTGCCGCCGGAGATAACCAGTACGCGCCGATGACCGGCTTGCCCGCGCTGCGCGAGCAGGTGGCGGCGAAGATCGCTCGCAGTTATGGCCGAGAGGTCTGCGCCGACAGCGAGGTCACTATTACGCCGGGGGCCACTCAGGCGATCTTCTGCGCGGTGCAGGCACTGATCCGTCCGGGTGATGAAGTCATCGTGTTTGATCCCTGCTACGACAGTTATGAACCCGCGGTCGAGTTGGCCGGTGGGCGCTGCGTGCATGTGCCGCTGGCTTTGCCGGGCTTCGGCATTGACTGGCAGCGGCTGCAGGACGCGCTGAGTAGCAGGACGCGATTGATCATTCTCAATAGTCCGCATAACCCCAGCGGCGCTTTGATCAGCCAAGCGGCGCTGGATCAACTCGCTGCGCTGATTCGAGGGCGCGATATTTATCTGATCAGCGATGAGGTTTACGAGCACCTGGTGTTTGATGGCGCAAAACATGTCAGCGTGGTGGCCCATGAAGAGCTGTATCAGCGGGCGTTTGTGGTCAGCTCGTTCGGCAAGAGTTACCACGTGACTGGCTGGAAAACCGGTTATGTGGTGGCGCCGCCTGCCTTGAGTGCGGAGCTGCGCAAGGTGCATCAATACGTCAGCTTCTGTGGCGTGACGCCGCTGCAATGGGCGCTGGCGGACTATATGGCCGAACATCCTGAGCATGTCGACGAGCTGCCTGCCTTTTACCAAGCCAAGCGCGATTTGTTTTGTGAGCTGCTGACCGGCTCGCGTTTTAGTTTTACCCGCGCTGCCGGTAGTTTTTTCCAGTTGCTCGACTACTCGGCTATCCGCCCTGATCTGGATGATCTGGCCATGGCCGAGTGGCTGACCCGCGAACATGGCGTGGCGGCAATCCCGGTGTCAGTGTTTTACCAGACTCCACCCAAGGATCTGCGTGTGGTGCGTTTGTGCTTTGCCAAGCGCGAAGAGACCTTGCGCCTGGCGGCGGAAAAATTAGCCGCAATCTAAGCCTGCTATCGGTGCGCTAGTTAAACCGTGTGCTGCCTAGCAACGGTTTGCTCGTTACTGCGCTAAGCACCCACAAAAAAGCCCGAACCAGTCGGGCTTTTTTGTGAGCTCACAGCCTTGTATCAGGCTGCGCTTAGCGGCTGATCAGAACACGCTGATCGGATAGTCAACGAAGACGCGTACTTCATTACCGCCGATGTTGTACTCGCTCGATTTCTGCGACACACGTAGGAACGAGCTGCGCAATTTAATGCTCAAGTCTTTGGCTACACCGCTCTGCACCACGTACTTGAACTGGTTGAAGATTTCGCGCTCGCTGCCGCCGGTGCTGGTGGACGTGGTGATGTTAGAGCCGTGCACATACGCCACGTTGTAGCTCAGGCCGGGGATGCCGAACGTGCTGAAATCCAGGCCATAACCCAACTGCCAGCTGCGCTCATCTTCAGCGTTAAAGTCAGACCAGTAGGAGTTGGCCAGGTAGATGGTATTACCGCCGTCGCCCGGACTGTTGCGGTGGTTCTGATAGCCGCCGTAGGCATAACCCAGGCCGCTGTCGCCGGTGCTGCGCTGGTGGGCCAGGGTGAACGAGTGTGCCCCCATGGTGTAGATAGCCGCCAAGCTCCAGATTTTGTTGTCCTGGCCGTCAGCATCTTTCTGCTCGGCGTAGGACTTGTCCAGCTTGGTGCGGTAGCCGTTAAAATCCAGGGTCAGAGAGCGCTCGGCCGCCAACGGGAAGACGTAATTCAGGTTGACGTACTGCTTCTTCAGCACATCTTCAACGTCAGACGCGTAAAGCGCTGCGCTGAACTGCTCACTGAACTGGTAGCTGCCGCCCAATACGTTGATCGATTTCAAACCACCGCTGTCACGGCCTTCAGCGCTTTTGCGCGATTCGGCGGTAAAGCGGCCGGCGTTGAGTTCCAGGCCCTCGATCTCGCTGGAGGTGATCAATGTGCCGGTGTAGCTTTCCGGCAGCAGGCGCGAGTTGTCGTGGTTCAGCACCGGCAAGGCCGGCATCTGCTCACCGTAGGTCAGCACGGTGTTGGATGCGCGGAATTTGACCGCTGCGCCGGCTTTGGACAAGTCGTTGGCGGCGCTACCGCTGTCACCCTGCTTGAAGAAGTCGATGCCGCCAGCGCCTGAGCGGCCCTTGCCGCCGTCTAGGCGCAGACCATACAGCGCAAAGGCATCCACGCCGACGCCGATGGTGCCTTGGGTGAAGCCCGAGGAGAACGTGCCAATCGCCGCTTGGCCCCACTCGGCTTTATCCTGGTTTTGGTCTTTGTAGTCACGGCTTATGTAAGCATTACGCAGCAGCACATTGAGGCTGCTGTCTTCAACAAAGCCATTAGAGGCTGCCTGTTCATTGGCCATGGCCTGAGTGGCACTCAGTATTCCCAGGGCAATCAGCCCCATCCGGTTAGTCAGCATGTTGTGTTTCCTTGTCATGTGTTGAAAGTGCGCTGTCAGGGTTTTGCCAAACAGGCGCACAAACGCTCCCGGCACCCATCGAATAGACGTTGGGATAGGTTTGGCTGGGATCGCTGTTATTTTGATTTTATGGGTATAGCCACAGGCGCAGGCGCGGAGCCTAATCGCGCCCTCAGAGCGCTGTCAATTTCATCAGGCGCACTACACTGGACATCAAGCGGCTAAAAGCAATTAGCCGCCCCTGTGCGCCGCTTGCCTTAGGCGGCTTGTTCGGCGGCCTGACCGAGGGCGCGATTCAGTGCACTAAACAGCGCACGGAAGCTGGCTGTGGTCAGGTTCTCGTCGATGCCTACGCCATGCAGGGCGCGGCCGCCGTTAACCCGTAGCTCGATATAAGCGGCTGCCTTGGCATTGGTACCCGCGCCGATGGCGTGCTCGGAGTAGTCCATGATCTCCACAGCCACCGGCAGGCCGGCGACCAGGGCTTCCAGCGGGCCTTTACCGATACCGCGCCAGTGCAGGGTTTCACCTTCGCTGACGATTTCTACATCGACCGCGCTGGTGCCGTTTTCTTCCTGCAGGCGATGGCCTTTGAGGGCATAGGGCGTGGTGGCTTGCAGGTATTCGCTGTCGAGCAACTTGTAGATTTGTGCGGCGGTCATTTCCAGGCCGAGGCGGTCGGTTTCTTTTTGCACCACCTGGCTGAACTCGATCTGCATGCGGCGCGGCAGGTTAATGCCGTATTCCTGTTCGAGCAGGAAGGTAATACCGCCTTTGCCGGATTGGCTGTTCACGCGAATCACCGCCTCGTAATCGCGGCCGATATCGGCTGGGTCAATCGGCAAGTAAGGCACTTCCCAAACAGCATCGGCCTGCTGCTGGGTGAAGCCCTTACGGATCGCATCCTGGTGCGAGCCAGAGAACGCGGTGTGGACCAAGTCGCCGGCATACGGGTGACGCGGATGCACGGGGATCTGGTTGCAGTCCTCGACCACCTTACGCACGGCGTCGATGTCGGAGAAGTCTAACTGCGGGTTCACGCCCTGAGTGTAGAGGTTCAGCGCGACGGTGACCAGGCAGACGTTGCCGGTGCGCTCGCCGTTGCCGAACAGGCAACCTTCGACGCGATCCGCGCCTGCCATGACCGCGAGCTCAGTGGCCGCAACGCCAGTGCCGCGGTCGTTGTGGGTGTGCACGCTGATCAATACGCTGTCACGCGTATCGATATGGCGGCCAAACCATTCAATTTGGTCGGCGTAATTATTCGGCGTGGCACACTCGATGGTCGCCGGCAAGTTGAGGATCAGCGGGTTGGCCGGGGTCGGCTGGAACACCGCGATGACGGCATTGCACACCTCGACGGCAAAGTCGGTTTCAGTGCTGCTAAAGACTTCCGGCGAGTACTCAAAGCCCCATTGGGTGTCTGGTTGCGTGGCGGCCAGACGCTTGATGGTCTTGCCGGCGGCCACGGCGATGGCTTTGACGCCCGCTTTGTCTTGGTTGAAGACGATCTTGCGGAAGCTCGGTGCGCAGGCGTTGTAGTAATGCACGATGGCTTTCTTCGCGCCCTTGAGCGACTCGAAGGTGCGCTCGATAAGGTCATCGCGCGCCTGAGTCAGCACTTGGATGGTCACGTCATCGGGGATGTGGCCCCCTTCGATCAGCTCGCGGACGAAGTCGAAGTCGGTCTGCGAGGCGGAGGGGAAGCCCACTTCGATTTCCTTCAAGCCAACCTGCACCAGGCACTTGAAGAAGCGCATCTTCTTCTCGGCATCCATCGGCTCGATCAGCGATTGGTTGCCGTCGCGCAGGTCAGTGGAGAGCCAGATAGGCGCTTTGTCGATGACCTTGTCCGGCCAGGTGCGGTCCGGAATGGCAATCGGGGTGAACGGGCGGTACTTGCTGGACGGGTCTTTAAGCATGCTCATGGGGCAATCCTTGTAGCGCGGCGGCAATCGGCGAGCCGGGCGAAATTCAAAAGAGGGGTGTGCGCTGGCGTCAGCTATTAGCCACGCAGTCGCTGGCTGACCAAGCAGAGGTTGGCGTGTTGGCGCAGCAGGATAAGGGTGTGATGGGCATTCATAGCGCCAACCCTAATCTTTGAGGGGAAAGCTGGCAAGCAAGGTGAATAAATTGGTGTTTATAAGCATTTTTAGCGCGTTTAAATGGTTTTAATGCTGATAAAAGTCGCTGTGCTTGGTGTCAATTGCGGGCGGCTGCGGTGCGTGCAACCGCCCGTTTTGCGGTCAGTGCTGGGCCGTAGCCAGCAGGCTTGGTTTCAATTCGCGCATATCCGCGCCACTTGGGTGTTGGAAAACCCGCAAACCAAATTCCGGAAGAATGGCCAGCAGGTGATCGAAGAGGTCGGATTGGATCGCTTCGTAGCGCGACCAGGCCGTGGTGTTGGTGAAGCAGTAGAGCTCCAGCGGCAGGCCGTCCGGCGTAGGGCTGAGTTGCCTTACCAGTTGGGTCATCTCCTGATTAATGCCGGCATGCTGGCGCAGGTAATGTTCAACATAGGCGCGGAAGGTGCCGATGTTGGTGACGCGTCGGGTGTTCGCCGGCTCCTGGCTGGCCTCGGCCAACTCAGCGTTCCAGCTGTGCAGCTCGCTTTGTTTGTTGCGCAGGTAATTGCCGAGCAGCAGGAAGCGTTGCAGGTGAGCGATTTCATCGGGGCTGAGAAAGGTGATGCTGGTCTGGTCGAGAAACAGGCTGCGTTTGATCCGTCGCCCGCCACACTCCTGCATGCCGCGCCAGTTCTTGAATGGGTCGCTGATAAAGCGTTTGGTCGGGATGGTGGTGATGGTTTTATCCCAGTTCTGCACCTTTACGGTGTGCAGGGCGATGTCGATGACATCGCCATCGGCGTTCAGTTGCGGCATCTCAACCCAGTCGCCCACGCGGATGATGTCGCTGGAGGAGATCTGTACGCTGGCCACCAGTGACAACAGGGTGTCTTGAAAAATCAGCATCAACACCGCGGCCATGGCGCCAAGACCCGACAGCAGAATCAACGGTGAACGGTCGATCAGGCTGGCGACCATCAGGATGGCGGCAATGGCAAAGAGCAGGATCTTCACCACCTGCACGTAGCCCTTGATCGGTTTTAAGTGGGCGTTCGGGCGCTTTTCGTAGGCGCTGTTCAGCAGCGTCAATACACCGCTGATTGCCAGAGCAATAGTCAGCACGATAAACGCGCTGCAGACATTGCGTGTTGCCGTGACGACGGCCCCCGGCAGGTGGGGGACGAGGGTGATGCCGGCGGAAATAATCAGCGCCGGCACGATGTTGGCGAGCCGCGCGGTGATGCGTGAGTCCCGCAGGGTGCCGTCCTGGCCAATGGGCGTGGCCTTCAGCGCCCGGTAGAGGCCGCGCAGCAGCACGCGTTTGACCATCCAGTTGGCCAGCCAGGCCGCAATGATCAGCAGGGTTAAGCCGGTCAGGCTGTAAAGCTCGGGGTAATTCTCAAGCCAGTTCTGGGCGTTGTTGTAGAAGTCGCTCATGCCGCTCCTCTAAGGTCTCAGCGTATGGGTCAGCGTGGCCACCTTAACAACTGCGCTGTTGTCAGGCCGGCGGGGTTGGTTGCTGAACGTGTCTGGCAGGTTGTTAGGGGGTGAAGGCGCCGATGAAAATCGCCGGGTCAACGCGGGCATCGTTCAAGCTGACGTTCCAGTGCAGGTGTGGCCCGGTGGCGCGGCCAGTGGCGCCAACTTTACCGACCACGCCACCGCGTGGCAGTTCAGCGCCGAGCTTCACGTCGATGGCTGAGAGGTGGCAGAACATGCTGATCAGCCCTTGGCCGTGGTCGACAAACACGGTTTTGCCATTGAAGAAGTAATCGCCAAGCAGAATCACTTTACCGGCGGCCGGGGCCTTGATCGGCGTGCCGCGGCTGGCGGCGAAGTCCAGCCCGGAGTGCGGGTTGCGTTCCTCGCCATTAAAGAAGCGGCGCAAACCGAAGGGGCTGGAGAGTGGCCCGTTGACCGGTTTGTCGAACAGCAGGTTGCTCGGCTGGCGTGGGCTGAATTGCTGGTAGGCGTGGGTTTGCTCGGCGAGTTCGCGCTGAATGCGTTTGAGATTGGCCGCGTTCGGATTGACCTGCTGCTGGTTTTTCAGGGTGATGCGTTGTTCGCGGTAGTGCTTGCTTGCGACCTGGAAGCTCAGCGTCTGGTTGCCGTTGACGCTGATCTGCTGGCTGCCGGGCTTGACGCTGAGCGGCACGCCGACAATGGCGATCCAGCGCTGTTGGTCTTCTTTAATCACCAGTACCGGTTTGTTCTGGTAACGCACACTGGGCGCCGTTTCTCCCGTGCCCAAATCGACTACTGCGACGCCACCGGGCACCGGTTTATTCAACAGGCGGCTGATAAAGCCCTCGGCATAGACGGGTAGGGTGAGGCAGACCAGGACTAGCAGGGTGAATAGGCGCATTGAATATCCCTAGGGTGGATAACGCGAAGCTTATCCACCTGCATAAAAAGCTCAGTCGAGCAGCGAGAGGGTGACCGGTTGCACATGATTGTCTTCGACGCGCACAGCCAACTCGCCGTTGCCCAGGCGCGCCTTTAAGCGTTGCCCTGGCTGGGTGTCGGCGGCGTTGCGGATGGCGCGGCCGCGCTCATCGAGCAAGATGCTGTAGCCGCGGCCGAGGGTCGCCAGTGGGCTGACCGCATGCAGCGTTTGCACCTGGCTATGCAGTCGCAGGTGTCGCGCCTTGAGGCCTTCACGCATGCTGCGTTGCAAGCGTTCTGCCAGCGCTTGCAGGCGTTGTTCAAGCAGTTTGAGGTTGCGCTCCGGGTGCAGGCTTAGCAGTCGGGTTTGCAGATGGCTCAGGCGTTCGCGGCGGTTTTTCAGTTGGCGCTCAAAGGCGCGGCTGAGGCGCATGTCCAGGTCATCCACGCGCTGGGCGTGCTGACGCAGGCGTTCACCCGGATGGCGCAAGCGCCGTTGCAAGCCCTCCAGGCGCATGCGTTCGCGTTCCAGTCGGTGTTGCATGCGCAAGTTGAGGCGGCGCTTGAGGTTATGCAGGCGCTGCACCAGTTCGCTGCTGTCGGGGGCCAGTAACTCAGCGGCGGCCGAGGGCGTTGGTGCGCGCACGTCGGCGACAAAGTCGGCGATGGATACATCGGTTTCATGGCCCACGGCGCTGACGATGGGCGTGACGCAGGCAGCAATGGCGCGGGCCACCGGCTCTTCGTTAAAACACCAGAGGTCTTCCAGCGAGCCGCCACCACGGGCCAGGATCAGCGCATCAAAGCCTTTTTTATCGGCGATGCCGAGGGCGCGGACAATCTGCGCGGTGGCTTCGCGGCCTTGCACGGCAGTCGGGATCAGGGTCAGTTCGACCTGCGGGGCGCGCCGGCGGAATACGCTGATGATGTCGCGGATCACCGCGCCGGTCGGCGAGCTGATAATGCCGATGCGTTTCGGGTGGGCTGGCAGGGCGACTTTATGCTCGGCCGAGAACAACCCTTCAGCGCTGAGTTTTTCCTTCAGCGCCTCGAACGCCAGGCGCAGCGCACCGTCGCCGGCAGGCTCTACGGCGTCGAGAATCAGTTGGTAGTCGCCACGGCCTTCAAACAGCGAGACCTTGCCGCGTACTTTCACGGCCAAACCGTCACGCAGCGCCTGACGCACTTTGGCGGCGTTCTGTCGAAACAGCGCGCAGCGCACCTGGGCCTGGCTATCTTTAAGAGTGAAGTAGATATGCCCGGACGCCGGCTTGGCCAGGTTGGAGATTTCACCTTCCACCCAGATACCGCCGAATACATCTTCCAGCAGCAGGCGTGCACGGTTGTTCAGTTGGCTGACGCTGAGCACCTCGCGGTCGAGGTTCAGGCGTTGGAAGGGGTCTTTAATCATGGCCGGCATGATAAAGGCTTTGCCCTGGCTGGCCATAGCGGATTGACCTTGACCGTTACGGTCAGCCGATTAAGCTGCGCGCCCTAAGTCTTCTTACAGGTTAAACGAGCCTTTATGAGTGAGCAGCAAGCCATCATAGTGCCGCAGATTTCCAGCTTTCCTGGCCATGAGGCGCGGGCGCGGTTGATCGTGCGTTGGCTGGTCAAGCAGAACATCATCGAAGAGCAGCTAAGCACCTGCGGGCGCACCTTCAAGCATATGGGCTACGGCATTGCCGAGGGCGCGCGGCGTGTAGTCGAGCGTCCCGAGTTGTTGCCGTTCGGCCAGGCCGTACATGGCATGGAAATTATCTACAAGCGCTGTATCTATACGCCGACGGCGGGCTTTCTTGAGGAGGCGGGCTGTGCGCAGTGCCGCAAGGAAGTGGGCGAAGCCTTGTTCGACAGCCTGGATGAGTGGATGCCAGGGCATACCGATAACTTCACCTGCCCGCGCTGTGGTCATGAAGATGACATCAACGGCTTTTTATTCCTGCAGCCCTGCGGCTTTTCCAATCTCGGGTTTATTTTTAACAACTGGGCAGATGCCGGCTTTAAAGCCAGTTTTCTCGACGAGTTCGCTGCGCGGCTTGGCTATCCGGTGTCGTTGGTGCGGGTTGATTTGTAGGGCGCGGCCCTCCGTGCTCGAAGATTCGAGTGGGTTTGCCAATACTTTGCGTTGAGTGCAGGGGGGCGTCTGAGTATAATGGCGCGCTTCCAATTTTCCCGTCCGGGAGCCCCCGCCATGCTGCGTATCAGTCAAGAAGCTCTTACCTTCGACGACGTTCTACTTATTCCAGGTTATTCCGAAGTTCTGCCGAAGGATGTCAGCCTTAAAACGCGCCTGACCCGTGGTATCGAACTGAATATTCCCTTGCTCTCTGCTGCTATGGATACCGTCACTGAAGCCCGTCTGGCAATTGCCATGGCTCAGGAAGGCGGCATCGGCATCATTCACAAAAACATGACCCCCGAGCAGCAGGCGTTCGAAGTGCGCAAGGTCAAGCGTTACGAGTCCGGTGTGGTCAAGGACCCGATCACCATCGAGGCCGACGCGACTGTGGGCGATTTGTTCGACCTGACTCGGCAGAACAACATCTCCGGCGTACCGGTGCTGCACCACGGTGATCTGGTCGGCATCGTCACCAGCCGTGATGTGCGCTTCGAAACCAACATGAGCGCCAAAGTGCGCGATGTAATGACCTCGAAAGAGCGTCTGGTGACGGTGAAAGAGGGTGAAGACACTCAGACCGTACGCAAGCTGCTGCACAAACACCGCATTGAGCGCGTGCTGATTGTCGATGACCAATTCCGCCTCAAGGGCATGATGACCGTCAACGACATCGAAAAAGCCAAAGCTTACCCGCTAGCCAGCAAGGACGACCAAGGTCGTCTGCGCGTTGGCGCGGCGGTCGGCACTGGCGCTGATACCGAAGATCGCGTCACTGCGCTGGTGCATGCCGGTGTTGACGTGATCATCGTTGACACGGCCCACGGCCACTCCAAAGGCGTGATCGACCGTGTGCGCTGGGTCAAGCAGACCTTCCCTGAAGTCCAGGTGATCGGTGGCAACATTGCCACGGGTGATGCGGCCAAGGCGCTGGCCGAAGCCGGCGCGGATGCAGTCAAGGTCGGTATCGGCCCAGGCTCGATCTGCACCACGCGTATTGTCGCAGGTGTCGGTGTGCCGCAAATCTCCGCCGTCGCCAACGTCGCTGCCGCATTGGCCGGCACCGGTGTACCGCTGATTGCCGATGGCGGTATCCGCTTCTCCGGTGACCTGTCGAAAGCCATCGTGGCCGGTGCATCCTGCGTGATGATCGGTTCGATGCTCGCTGGTACTGAAGAGGCGCCGGGTGAAATCGAGCTGTTCCAGGGCCGCTCCTATAAGGCCTATCGCGGCATGGGTTCGTTGGGTGCGATGGCGCAGGCGCAGGGCTCCTCGGATCGCTACTTCCAGGACTCATCCGCAGGTGCCGAGAAGTTGGTGCCGGAAGGTATCGAAGGCCGCGTGGCTTACAAGGGCGCTATGGGCGCAATCGTCCATCAGCTGATGGGCGGCCTGCGTGCCTCGATGGGCTATACCGGTTGCGCGACCATCGAAGAGATGCGCAGCAAGCCTGAGTTTGTGCGTATCACCGGCGCTGGCATGGCTGAGTCCCATGTACACGATGTACAGATCACCAAAGAAGCCCCGAATTATCGCGTGGGCTGATTACTGATCAGTTGATATAAAGCACGGGGCTGTCACTGTTGTTTTACAGGGCAGCCCCGAGTCATTTGTGAATTCCGCTACGAGAGACGGCCATGGCTCATCAAGATATCCACGCGCACCGCATCCTGATTCTGGATTTCGGCTCCCAGTACACTCAGCTGATCGCTCGCCGCGTACGCGAGATCGGCGTGTATTGCGAGTTGCACCCGTTCGACATGAGTGACGATGACATCCGCGCCTTCGCTCCGCGCGGGGTCATCCTCGCCGGTGGTCCGGAGTCGGTGCATGAGGCCAACAGCCCGCGCTGCCCTCAGGCCGTGTTTGACCTTGGCGTACCGGTCTTCGGTATCTGCTACGGCATGCAGACCATGGCCGAGCAGCTGGGTGGCAAGGTCGAAGGCTCCGAGCTGCGTGAATTCGGTTACGCCCGCGTTGACGTGGTCGGCAAGAGCCGCCTGCTCGATGGCATCGAAGACCATGTCGACGCTGACGGCTTGTTCGGCCTCGACGTGTGGATGAGCCACGGTGACAAAGTCACCAAGCTGCCGCAGGATTTCCACATCCTGGCCAGCACCCCGAGCTGCCCGATTGCTGGCATGTTCAACGACGCTCTTGGCTATTACGGTGTGCAGTTCCACCCGGAAGTGACCCATACCAAGCAGGGCGGTCGCATCCTCTCGCGCTTTATCCTCGACATCTGCCAGTGCGAAGCCCTGTGGACCCCGTCGAAGATTGCCGAAGACGCCATCGCCCAGGTGCGTGCGCAGGTTGGCAGTGCCAACGTACTGCTCGGTTTGTCCGGTGGTGTCGATTCGTCGGTGGTGGCGGCATTGCTGCACAAGGCGATTGGCGATCAGCTGACCTGCGTGTTTGTCGATAACGGCCTGCTGCGTCTGCACGAAGGTGAGCAAGTGATGGCCATGTTCGCCGAGAACATGGGCGTCAAGGTGATCCGTGCCAACGCCGAAGAGCAGTTCTTGAACAACCTGGCCGGCGAGTCCGACCCGGAGAAGAAGCGCAAGATTATTGGTCGTACCTTTATTGATGTTTTCGATGCCCAGTCCAACAAGCTGGACAACATCAAGTTCCTCGCCCAGGGCACCATCTACCCGGACGTAATCGAGTCGGCTGGCGCGAAGAGCGGCAAGGCTCACGTGATCAAGTCGCACCATAACGTCGGTGGCCTGCCAGAGGAAATGAACCTCAAGCTGGTCGAGCCGCTGCGCGAACTGTTCAAGGATGAAGTGCGTCGTCTGGGTCTTGAGCTCGGCCTGCCGTACGACATGGTTTACCGTCACCCATTCCCCGGCCCAGGCCTGGGCGTGCGCATCCTCGGTGAAGTGAAGAAGGAATACGCTGACCTGCTGCGTCGCGCCGACCACATCTTTATCGAAGAGCTGCGCAAGGCCGACTGGTACCACAAGGTCAGTCAGGCGTTCGTGGTGTTCCAGCCAGTTAAATCGGTGGGCGTTGTCGGTGATGGCCGTCGTTACGCCTGGGTTGTCGCCCTGCGCGCCGTGGAAACCATCGACTTCATGACTGCACGTTGGGCGCACCTGCCCTACGAGCTGCTGGAAACGGTTAGCGGCCGCATCATCAATGAGATCGAAGGCATCTCCCGCGTCACCTACGACGTGTCGAGCAAGCCGCCAGCGACTATCGAGTGGGAATAATCCCGCGAGTGAGTTGAAACGCCACAAAGGCAGCGCGAGCTGCCTTTGTCGTTTCTGTGGGTGCGGCAATCGCGCGCGCCGCGAGGCTCGCCTTGCTGTGGGTGTAAATGAGAAGATATTGCAACTAGCTGCCTGAAATGCATCGGGCGGCCTACTGCTCCGGAGTGGATCCGGATCACGGGAGCGAATATGGCGTTTACTCGCAGGCAGGTTCTGGCTGGTCTTAGCGCATTGGGCGTCGCCGGGCTTGGTGTCGGTGGCGTGCGTTACTGGCTGGGGCGTGCAGAAAACCAGGCGAGCCATGATTACGAGTTGATTGCCGCGCCGCTGGATGTCGAACTGGTGCCTGGGCACATCACCCCGGCCTGGGGCTATGCCGGGCAAGTGCCGGGGCTGGAAATTCGCGCGCGTCAGGGTGACTGGTTGCGGGTGCGTTTTATCAATCATCTGGACGAGCCGACCACGATTCACTGGCATGGCATCCGCCTGCCGCTGGAGATGGATGGTGTGCCCTATGTCTCGCAGCTGCCGGTGCTGCCGGGCGAGTATTTTGATTACCGTTTCAAGACTGAAGATGCCGGCAACTTCTGGTACCACCCGCACCTGAGCAGCGCCGAGCAGCTTGGGCGCGGTCTGGTCGGCCCGTTGATTGTCGAAGAGCGCGAGCCCACCGGCTTTGCCCATGAGCGCACCCTCAGCCTGAAAACTTGGCATGTCGATGAGCAGGGTGCTTTCACTGCATTCAGCGTGCCGCGTGAGGCGGCGCGTGAGGGCACGCGTGGTCGGCTCACCACAATCAATGGCAAACCCGTCCCTGTGCTTGAGTTGCCTGCTGGGCAGGTAGTGCGGCTGCGGGTGTTGAATCTGGATAACACCGTGACCTACAGGCTCAACCTGCCGGGCGCCGAGGCGCGCTTGTATGCGCTGGATGGCCACCCGATTGAGCCGCGGCCTTTGGGTAAGGAATATTGGTTAGGGCCGGGGATGCGTATCGACCTGGCGGTGCGTGTGCCTGAGGCGGGTGTGGAGTTGTCGCTGCGCAATGGTCCGCTGCGCTTGGCGACGCTGAAAAGCGTGGCCAGTGTTGAGGCTGCCGGCGCGTGGCCGGCGCAGCTGCCGGCTAATCCTGTGGCGGAGCCTGACCTTGAGCGCGCCGAGGTGCTGCGGTTTAACTTTGAGTGGTCGGCGCGCTTGGTCAGTGAGGGGGATAACGGCCCGGCCAAGTACTGGCAGATCAACGGTCAGGCCTGGGATATCAACGACAAGACCTGTGCTGATCGGCCGATTGCCAGTCTGAAGAAAGATGGTCACTACATCTTCGAGCTGCGCAATATGGCGCAGTACCTGCACCCGATTCACTTGCACGGGCTGGCATTCAAAGTCATCTCATCCAACCGCAAGAAGATCATTCCGTATTTCACCGACACCTATTTGCTGGGCAAAAATGAAGTGGCGCGTATCGCGTTTGTCGCTGATAACCCGGGAATCTGGATGTTCCATTGCCATGTGATTGACCACATGGAAACCGGCCTGATGGCCGCGATTGAGGTGGCCTGATGCGCCGTCCATTGATTGTTGACCGCAGCCAGGATGCACACTTTATGCGTGAGGCGCTGGCGCTGGCCGCCGAAGGTGCGGCGCTGGGCGAGGTGCCGGTCGGCGCGGTGCTGGTGCAGGGTGGGGTGATTGTCGGGCGCGGGTTTAATTGTCCGATCTCCACCCATGACCCGAGTGCGCATGCCGAAATGGTGGCGGTTCGCGCTGCCGCGCAGGCCGTGGATAACTACCGGCTGCCGGGCAGTACGCTGTATGTGACGCTGGAGCCGTGCAGCATGTGCGCCGGTTTAATTGTGCATGCGCGGGTGCAGCGCGTGGTGTTTGGCGCAACTGAGCCCAAGGCGGGTGTGGCGTTGAGCCGAGGCGAGTTCTTTAATCAGGCGTTTCTCAACCACTGGGTGTTGGTTGAGGGTGGGGTGTTGGCGCAGGAGTGCGGCGAGGTACTGAGTGCCTTCTTCAAGGCACGGCGCGAGCAGCGTTAAAGCGGCGGCGTCTGCTGAATGGGCTGGCTTTTATCGATGCCCGGTACGTGTTGGTTGCTTTCGGCGATTTGCGAGCCTTCCAGCTGCGGCTGGGTTACCCAGGTGAGAATGTCGTAGTAACGGCGAATGTTGCGTACAAAATGCACCGGCTCACCGCCGCGGGCATAGCCGTAGCGGGTCTTGCTGTACCACTGCTTCTGCGCCAGGCGCGGCAGGATTTTCTGCACATCAAGCCACTTATTCGGGTCGAGCCCTTCGGCTTCGGTGAGCTTGCGGGCGTCTTCCAGGTGCCCGCCACCGACGTTGTACGAGGCCAGGGCAAACCAGGTGCGGTCGGGTTCTAGAATGCTTTCGGGCAGCTGGTTCTTCACGTGCACAATATATTTGGCGCCGCCTTGAATGCTTTGCTTGGGGTCTAGGCGATCCGAAACGCCCATGGCCTGGGCGGTGCGCAACGTCAGCATCATCAGCCCACGGACGCCGGTTTTCGAGGTTGCGGTGGGTTGCCAGAGTGATTCCTGATAGCCCATGGCGGCGAGTAAGCGCCAGTCCACCTGATTGACCTTGGCGGCTTCGCGAAAGTATTTTTCGTAACGAGGCAGGCGCTGCTGCAGGTGTTTGGCGAAGGTGTAGGCGCCAACATAGCCGAGTACATCAACGTGGCCGTAGTAGCGGTCCTTCAGGCGCTTTAGGCTGCCATTTTTTTGCGAGCGCATGATGAAGACATTGATTTCATCGAGCAGGCTATTGTCCACGCCGGGTGCGGTAGCCCATGCCAGGTTCTGCGAATCGCCAAAGTCAAAGGCCACGCGTACGTTGGAAAAATAGACTTGGTTCATGGCCAGCTCGTTAGAGTCGACCAGGGTTAGATCGATTTGCCCCTCATCAACCATGCGCAGCAGGTCGACGACTTCAATGGCGGCGGATTCTTCGTAGGTCAGCTCAGGCAGTTGCAGTTTGAGCGCTGCCAGCTGTTCGGCATGGCTGCTGCCTTTGAGTACCAGGATGCGCTTACCGACTAAGTCACTGGGGCGAGTCGGGCGTTGTTCGCCGTTGCGGTAGATCACCTGCGGCGTGACTTCGAGGTAGGGCAGGGAGAAGCGTGCGTACTGTTGCCGTCCGTCGCTTTCTACCAAGCCGGCAGCGGCCAGAGCCGGACCGTTAGGTTTGTTCAGGCTGGTAAACAGGTCGTCGAGGTTGTCGGCGGTTTCGATCTTTAGCTCAACGCCCAGGTCGTCGGCAAAGCGTTTTACCAGCTCGTATTCAAAGCCGGTTTCGCCGTTACGGTCCTGGAAGTAGGTGGCCGGGCTGTTACGGGTGATCACCCGCAGTACACCCTCCGCCTGAACGCGCTCGAGTGTGCTGGGTTCTTCAGCACAGCCGCCGAGCACCAGGAGGATTCCGATCACCGACAGCCAGCAGGCGCGGCGCACACGGAACGCAGATTGGGCAAACATTGGCGCAGTATACGCAAAGCATGGGTCGCGCCATATATCGACAGCGGAAGGCTTCTCTGCTAGCAAAATGGTACAGGTGGTGAGGCATTTAAGCGGGTGCCTGGCTTTGTCATGTGGCGCTAACAGAGGCAGGCCTTCGCGGGTGCCGTTGGCGACGCTTTAGGCTAGAATACACGGCCTCAAAGTACACCCCTTCCCAGAGGCTGTCCCCGATGTTGATCCTGCGCGGCGCTCCCGCCCTTTCTGCTTTCCGTCACGGCAAATTGCTTGAACAACTGACCAGTAAGGTTCCTGCGGTCACCGGTCTGTATGCCGAGTTCGCGCACTTCGCCGAAGTGTCCGGTGTTCTGAGTGCCGACGAAGAGCAGGTATTGGCCCGTTTGCTGAAATATGGCCCGAGTGTGCCGGTGCAGGAGCCAACTGGCCGCCTGTTCTTGGCCATTCCGCGCTTTGGCACCATTTCGCCATGGTCGAGCAAGGCCAGCGACATCGCTCGTAACTGTGGCCTGGCGAAGATTCAGCGCATTGAGCGTGGCCTGGCGTACTACGTCAGCGGCGAGCTAAATGCCGCCGAGGCGCAGCTGGTAGCTGATCTGCTGCATGACCGCATGACTCAGTTGGTGCTGGATAATCTCGAAGGCGCCGCCGCACTGTTCAGCCATGCGCAGCCCAAGCCGCTGACCGCGGTGGATATTCTCGGTGGCGGTCGCGCTGCGCTGGAGCTGGCGAACGTCGAGCTGGGCCTGGCCCTTGCCGAAGACGAAATTGATTACCTAGTAACAAGCTTCAATGGACTGGGGCGCAACCCGCACGACATCGAACTGATGATGTTCGCCCAGGCTAACTCCGAGCATTGCCGCCACAAAATCTTCAATGCCAGCTGGGATATTGATGGCCAGAGCCAGGAGAAATCCCTGTTCGGCATGATCAAAAACACCTACCAGATGCACAGCGACGGTGTGTTGTCGGCTTATAAGGATAACGCCTCGGTGATCGTCGGCAACGTCGCCGGGCGCTTCTATCCGGACCCAGAAACCCGTCAGTACGGCGCGGTACAGGAGCCGGTGCATATCCTGATGAAGGTGGAAACTCACAACCACCCAACAGCGATTGCGCCGTTCCCGGGGGCTGCCACTGGTTCCGGTGGCGAGATCCGTGACGAAGGTGCCACCGGCCGCGGCGCCAAGCCAAAGGCAGGGCTCACCGGCTTCACCGTCTCCAACCTGCAAATTCCGGGTTTCGAGCAGCCGTGGGAAGTGCCGTACGGCAAGCCTGAGCGCATCGTTACCGCGCTGGATATCATGATTGAAGGTCCGCTGGGTGGCGCGGCGTTCAATAACGAGTTCGGTCGTCCGGCTCTGACCGGTTACTTCCGCACCTTCGAGCAGGCGATCCAGACCCCGCGCGGTGAAGAAGTGCGCGGTTACCACAAGCCCATCATGCTCGCGGGCGGCATGGGCAACATCCGCGCCGAACATGTGCAGAAAGGCGACATCACCGTCGGCGCCAAGCTGATCGTGCTCGGTGGCCCGGCCATGTTGATCGGCCTGGGCGGCGGCGCTGCTTCGTCGATGGCCACTGGTACCAGCTCTGCAGACCTGGATTTCGCCTCGGTGCAGCGCGAAAACCCGGAGATGGAGCGTCGCTGTCAGGAAGTTATCGACCGTTGCTGGCAGCTGGGTGAGAGTAATCCGATTGCCTTTATCCACGACGTCGGTGCCGGCGGTTTGTCCAACGCCTTCCCTGAGTTGGTTAACGATGGCGGTCGTGGCGGCCGCTTCGAGCTGCGCAACGTGCCGAATGATGAGCCGGGCATGGCGCCGCACGAGATTTGGAGTAACGAATCCCAAGAGCGCTACGTGCTGGCGGTGGATGCTGCCAATTTCGAGCGTTTCAAAGCCATCTGTGAGCGTGAGCGCTGCCCGTTTGCCGTAGTCGGTGAGGCCACTGAAGAAGCTCACCTGACCGTGACTGACAGCCACTTTGGCAACAATGCCGTGGACATGCCGCTTAACGTGCTGCTGGGCAAAGCCCCGCGCATGCACCGCTCGGCCACGCGTGAAAATGAGCTGGGTGATGACTTTGATGCCAGCACCCTGGCGATCGATGAAGCGGTCACCCGCGTTCTGCATCACCCGGCGGTGGCCAGCAAGAGCTTCCTGATCACCATCGGCGACCGCACCATTACCGGTTTGGTGGCGCGTGATCAGATGGTTGGCCCTTGGCAGGTACCGGTGGCTGACTGCGCCGTTACTGCCACCAGCTTTGATGTGTACACCGGTGAGGCCATGGCCATGGGTGAACGCACCCCGCTGGCGCTGCTGGATGCGGCTGCATCCGGGCGGATGGCGATTGGTGAAACCCTGACCAACCTGGCGGCTTCGCGGATTAATGCCATCAGCGATATCAAGTTGTCGGCCAACTGGATGTCCGCTGCGGGCCATCCGGGTGAAGACGCGCGCCTGTACGACACCGTTAAAGCGGTGGGCATGGAGCTGTGTCCGGAGCTGGGTATCACCATTCCGGTGGGCAAAGACTCGATGTCGATGAAGACCCAGTGGACGGACGCGGGTGCTGACAAGAGCGTGACCTCGCCGCTGTCCTTGGTGGTGACCGGCTTTGCGCCGGTCAGCGATATTCGCAAAACCCTGACCCCGCAACTGCGTATGGATAAGGGCGAAACTGATCTGATCCTGATCGACCTCGGTCGTGGGCAGAACCGTCTGGGGGCGTCGATCCTCACCCAGGTTTATAGCAAGCTCGGCAGCCAGACCCCGGATGTCGACGACGCCGAAGACCTCAAGGCTTTCTTTGCAGTGATTCAGGGCTTGAACGCCGACGGTCACATCCTGGCTTACCACGACCGTTCTGACGGTGGTTTGCTGGTTACTGCCCTGGAAATGGCGTTTGCCGGTCATTGCGGCCTCAACCTGTACCTCGATGCATTGGCTGCCGAAAGTGCTGAGCTGGCGGCTGTGCTGTTCAACGAAGAGTTGGGCGCAGTGATTCAGGTGCACCAGGACGCCACGCCGGAGGTGCTGGCGCAGTTTAGTGCGGCGGGTCTGGGTGACTGCGTGGCGGTGATCGGTCAGCCGGTCAACAGTGATGACGTGGCGATCAACTTTAGTGGTCAGCCGGTCTTCGCTGGCCAGCGCCATCTACTGCAGCGTCAGTGGGCGCAGACCAGCTATCAGATCCAGCGTTTACGCGATAACGTTGAGTGCGCTGACCAAGAGTTTGATGGCTTGCTGGAGGAAGATAACCCCGGTATGTCGGTCAAGCTTGGCTTCGATGTCAATCAGGACATCAGCGCGCCGTATATCCGTAAGGGTGTGCGTCCGCAGATCGCTGTACTGCGTGAGCAGGGCGTTAACGGTCAGGTGGAAATGGCGGCTGCCTTCGATCGCGCCGGCTTCAATGCGATTGATGTGCACATGAGTGACATCCTCAGCGGTCGCGTCAGCCTGGACGCCTTCAAGGGCCTGGTTGCCTGCGGCGGCTTCTCCTACGGCGACGTACTCGGCGCCGGCGAAGGCTGGGCTAAGTCAGTATTGTTCAACAGCCGGGCGCGTGATGGTTTCCAAGCCTTCTTCGAGCGCAAGGACAGCTTCGCCTTGGGCGTGTGTAACGGTTGCCAGATGATGAGCAACTTGCACGAGCTGATCCCGGGCAGCGAGTTCTGGCCGCACTTCGTGCGCAACCGTTCGGAGCAGTTCGAAGCGCGTGTGGCGATGGTGCAGGTGCAAGAGTCAGCCTCGATCTTCTTGCAGGGCATGGCCGGTTCGCGCATGCCAATCGCCATCGCTCACGGTGAAGGCCATGCCGAGTTTGAGAGCGAGGAAGCCCTGCTCGAAGCCGACCTGTCCGGCTGCGTGGCGATGCGCTTTATCGACAACCACGGCAAGGTCACTGAAACCTACCCGGCCAACCCTAACGGTTCGCCGCGCGGGATTACCGGCCTGACCAGTCGCGACGGTCGCGTGACCATTATGATGCCGCACCCGGAGCGCGTCTTCCGCGCCGTACAGAACTCCTGGAAACCGGATGACTGGCAGGACGATGCGGGCTGGCTGCGGATGTTCCGCAACGCGCGTGTGTGGGTGGATTGATCCACGTGGCGCGGGCTTATGTTGAGTAAGCCTGCGCCCGTTTTACCTGAGGTGCGCCAGGTTAAACCTGGCGATACCTTACAGCTGTGCCGCTGCGGGCGTTCGTCCCAGCTTCCTGATTGTGTTTGTGCGTGCCCCGAAAAACTTGAACTGCTGCCTGAGCGTGAGCAATTCCTGCTGCTTTGCCGTTGCGGTTTGTCGCACCGTCTACCCTATTGTGATGGCAGTCATCATCCGCCGGTAAGGAGTCTTAAAGACCGTTGGTGGCGATTTTGGCGTGGGGTTTAACTGGTGTGGTGCCGTTGCTGTTTGCGCTGATGTGTTGAGCGCCTCTGATTTTACGGGCGTAGGTTGCGCCGATTCAGTCAGTAAAAACGCTCATGCGCAGTGGTCTTGTCGCCACGCTTTTATATGCCTTTGCGGGGGAGACCCTAATGTACAAGCTGTGCTTTTATGTGCCTGAAACGCACCTGGAATGCGTTAAGAGTGCGGTGTTCAGCGCCGGTGGCGGACGCATTGGTCACTATGACCAGTGTTGCTGGCAAATCTTGGGGCAGGGCCAGTTTCGTGCGCTGGACGGCAGTCAGCCATTTCTCGGCCAGTTGGGGCGGGTCGAGCAGGTCATGGAATGGAAAGTCGAGATGGTCGTGGCTGATGAGCTGATTCATGCGGCGGTTAAGGCCATGAAACAGCAGCATCCATACGAAACGCCGGCCTTTGAGGTGTGGCGGCTGTCTGATATTCAGTTCTAAGGCGTAAAAAGGCACCGCGAAGGTGCCTTTTCATCTGGTGGTCAGGGCCTGATTTCGATCAGTGTGCCGTCCTTAACCAGGCTCCAGATTTCGCGCATATCAGTGTTCTTCATGGCGATGCAGCCTTCGGTCCAGTCCAAGGTGTGGAAGAACCACTCGGGGTATTCCTCATCCAGCGGCGTGCCGTGGATCATGATCATGCCGCCGGCCGATATGCCCTTGGCGCGGGCTTGCGCCTGGTCGCGCGCGTTTGGGTAGGAGATGTGCATGGAGAGGTTGTATTTGTCGCTAGTCTTACGCCAGTCGATCCAATAAAAACCCTCTGGGGTACGCATGTCGCCTTCGTATTGTTTGGCGCCTTCAGGCTTTTTGCCCAGTGACATGCGGTAGGACTTGAGGGTGTCGCCACGGCTGATCAGGTGCAGCGTGCGTTCGGATTTAACCACCAAGACCTTATCGATGATTTTGCCGTTAAGTGTCGGGGTGGTGCTGGCTTGGCCAGTCAGAGTAGCGGTCAGGCAGAGTAGGGCGAACAACCAGCGCATCGTATTTTCCATGAATCAAAAGGCTTTCTTGTAATGTGCGCGCAAGGCTTCAAGCGGCTCGTTGCGGACCGGGTAGTGCTGCGTAAGGCGGTCGGCGAAGTAGCATTCTAAGGTACGCCCGATGGTCGGGAAAGCCAGCTCTGACCAGGGGATGTTCTGCTCATGGAAAAGCTCAACTTCAAGGCTTTCTTCGCCGGGGGCAAAGTTCAGGTCGACCAACTCTGCGCGAAACAGCATGTACACCTGGTTAATGTGCGGCAGGTCAAACAGAGTGTAGAGACTGAGGTCGCGCACCCGGGCGCAGGCTTCTTCATGGGTTTCGCGGGCGGCGGCTTGTTCGAGGGTTTCGCCGTTTTCCATAAAGCCGGCCGGCAGGGTCCAGTAGCCCCGTCGTGGCTCGATGGCGCGTCGGCACAGCAGCACTTGTTCGCCCCATACCGGCAGGCACCCGGCTATGATTCGCGGGTTCTGGTAGTGCACCATCTGGCATTGCGCGCAGACGTGGCGCAAGCGGTTGTCACCCTGCGGGATGTGGTAACTGATCGACCCGCCACAGTTGCTACAGAACTTCATGCCAGATCCTCGTTGCGTATGGGCTATCTTGGCGTGCGCAGCGGGTGCTCGGCAAGCGTTTGAAGGCAGGCTTATCGAGCGCCTGAATGATGGCAGTCGGCGGCGTGGGGCTTGGGCCATGCGCTGCTTTCGTGCCATCATCGGCGGCAGAATAAAACACCGAGAATCCCCATGCTGGAAGAGTTGCTCCTTCGCATGCGTGGCTATAGCCCGCAGGATATGCCGATCGACACACGCTACCCTGAGGCTGCAGTGCTGGTGCCCATCACCCGCAGTGACGAGCCGGAAGTGGTGCTGACGTTGCGCGCCAGCGGCCTGTCCACCCACGGTGGCGAAGTGGCCTTTCCCGGTGGGCGGCGTGATCCGGAAGATGCGGATTTGGTGCAGACTGCTTTGCGCGAGGCCGAGGAAGAAATTGGCCTGCCGCCTGGGCTGGTCGAGATCATTGGGCCGCTCAGTACCTTGGTCTCGCGTCATGGTATTCAGGTCACGCCTTATGTCGGTCTGGTGCCGGATTTTGTCGAGTACAAGCCCAATGATGGCGAGATTGCCGCCGTGTTTGCCGTGCCGCTGGCATTCTTTCGTGATGACCCGCGGGAAACCACTCACCGTATCGATTACCTCGGTCGCAGCTGGTATGTGCCGAGTTACCGCTACGGCGAATATAAAATCTGGGGGCTGACGGCGATCATGTTGATCGAGTTGGTCAACCTGGTGTTCGACGATGTGCATATCGATATGCGCCAGCCGCCCGAGCACTTCATCAAGCTCACATGACCGTGGGATGAGGAATAACGCATGAAATATCGATTGGGCCAGTCCCACGTAGACGCCCATGCCGATAGCTGGGTCGCGCCTAATGCCACCCTGGTCGGCAAGGTCAAACTTGAGCCGGGCGCAAGCGTGTGGTTCAACGCCGTGTTACGCGGTGACAACGAGCTGATTCATGTCGGTGAGAACAGCAACGTGCAAGACGGCACGGTGATGCATACCGATATGGGCTTCCCGCTGACTATTGGCACTGGCGTAACCATCGGCCATAACGCCATGCTGCATGGCTGCACGGTGGGCGATTACAGCCTGATCGGCATCAATGCGGTGGTGCTCAATGGCGCAAAAATCGGCAAGTACTGCATCATCGGCGCCAATAGCCTGATCGGTGAAGGCAAGGAAATTCCCGATGGTTCGCTGGTCATGGGCTCGCCGGGCAAAGTGGTGCGTGAGCTGACCGAGGCGCAAAAGAAAATGCTTGAAGCCAGCGCCGCGCATTACGTGCACAACGCTCAGCGTTACGCCCGCGACTTGTCAGAGCAGGATGACTGATGGAACAGGAGCGTCCGGTTGCCTCACCCTGCGTGCATGTCTGTGCACTGGATGATCAAGACCTGTGTATCGGCTGTCAGCGCTCAGTCGCCGAAATTACCCGTTGGGGCCAAATGGACAATGCTGAGCGCCGCCAGGTGCTGCTGCATTGCCATGAGCGCGCCCAGGCCCAAGGCATCTTGTTGTAATACCGCCTTCTATTTGTTCGTTTGAGGATTTTCCATGCCCCGTATCGGAACCCCTTTGTCGCCGAGTGCGACCCGTGTGCTGTTGTGCGGCTCTGGTGAGCTGGGCAAGGAAGTGGCGATTGAGCTGCAGCGCTTGGGCGTTGAAGTGATTGCCGTGGATCGTTACGCCAATGCGCCAGCCATGCAGGTGGCGCACCGCAGCCATGTGATCGACATGCTCGACGGTAACGCGTTGCGTGCAGTGATCGAGCTGGAGCAGCCGCACTACATCGTGCCGGAAATTGAGGCCATTGCTACCGCGACCCTGGTTGAGCTGGAAAACGAAGGCTTCACCGTGATTCCCAGTGCTCGCGCCGCGCAGCTGACCATGAACCGCGAAGGCATTCGCCGCCTGGCCGCCGAAGAGCTGGGCTTGCCGACCTCGCCGTATCAGTTTGCCGACTCTTTCGAGCAGTGCCAGGCAGCGGTTGCGGCTATTGGCTTTCCCTGCCTGATCAAACCGATCATGAGTTCCTCCGGCAAGGGCCAGTCGGTCCTGAAGAGCATTGATGACCTGCAGCCGGCCTGGAATTACGCCCAGGCGGGTGGGCGCGCCGGCAAAGGGCGGGTGATCGTCGAGGGCTTTATCGATTTTGATTATGAAATCGCGCTACTCACTGTGCGCCACAGTGGCGGCACCACGTTCTGCGCGCCGGTCGGGCACCGTCAGGTCAAGGGTGATTACCAGGAATCCTGGCAGCCACAACCGATGAGCGCCAAGGCGCTGGCTGAGGCCGAGCGCATTGCCCTGGCGGTCACCGGCTCACTGGGTGGTCGCGGGTTGTTTGGCGTTGAGTTGTTCGTTAAAGGTGATCAGGTGTGGTTCTGCGAAATCTCTCCGCGCCCGCACGACACCGGTTTGGTCACGCTGATTTCTCAGGACCTGTCCGAGTTCGCCCTGCATGCGCGTGCCATTCTCGGCTTGCCAATCCCTGCGATTCGCCAGTTTGGCCCGTCGGCGTCTGCAGTGGTCTTGGTTGGGGGCGAGTCGCAGCAGGTCAGTTTTGGCAATTTGGCAGCCGCTCTAGCCGAGCCAGATACCGCCCTACGCTTGTTCGGCAAACCAGAAGTCAGCGGTCAGCGGCGCATGGGTGTGGCGTTGGCGCGTGATGAATCATTGTCGGCGGCGCGGGCCAAGGCTACGCGTGCGGCGCAGGCGGTTCAGGTCGAACTGTGAGCGCTTGGCGCGCCGGTGCATGGTGGCTAGGTTTTACGCTGCTGGCACCGGTGGCGCTGCCGTTGGCTGTATATACGCGGCGTAAAGCGCTGCGTTTACCGCCAGCAGCCGGATTGTCGCGTGGTGTGGCGGGCCAGGCGTTGCCGGGCGAGCCGTTGCGCCTGCTGGTGCTGGGTGAATCGACCGTTGTCGGCGTAGGGGTTGATCAGCTGCAGGCGGCGTTAGTCGGGCAGCTAGCCTCGGCGTTGGCGGCACGTGAAGGTCGGCCGGTAGCCTGGCAGGCTTGTGGCGAGAACGGTATTACCGCTGAGCAAGCGCGTGAGCGCTTACTGCCGCAAGTGCTGGATCAGTCCTTTGATCTGGCGCTGTTGGTGTTTGGTGTTAACGACACCACGCATTTGACCTCGTTGGCGCATTGGGAGGTGGCGCTCGGCAGCATGGCTGAGGCGCTGGCGGCGCGCGGAACCACGGTGGCGTTTAGTAGCGTGCCGCCGCTGCAGCATTTTACTGCGTTGCCCTGGCTGTTGCGGCGCTTGCTTGGTCTACGCGCAGGTTTGCTGGATACGCGCTTACGTCAGTTGGCGGTGAGCGTAGGGGCGAGCCATCACACGGTTGACCTGGAATTTTCTGCCGAGTACCTGGCGCGTGATGGTTATCACCCGTCAAGTCTGGGCTATCGCGTGTGGGCGCAAGGGTTGGCCGTCAGTCTTGCGCCGGCGGCCCGCTGTGCGCCTTAGGCTTGGCCTGCCAGGCGCGTACGCTTTTTACCCGGTTCTCTGAGGACTGCAGAATCTCCAGGCGGTACGGGCCAATCTTCAGGCATACGGCGCTGTCGGGGATGCTTTCCAGGGCTTCGGTTACCAGGCCGTTGAGGGTCTTGGGGCCATCGCAAGGCAGGTGCCAGTCCAGCGCCTTGTTGATTTCACGGATATAAGCGGCGCCATCGATCACCTGAGTACCGTCTTCCTGGGGGTGAATATCCGGGCTGCGCAGGGTGTCTTGATTGCTGAAGTCGCCAACGATTTCTTCGAGGATGTCTTCCAGGGTGACGATGCCGATCACGTCGCCGTATTCATCGACGACGATACCAATCCGACGCTTCTGCTTCTGAAAGTTGATCAGCTGCGTCGACAGCGGTGTGCCTTCCGGGACGAAATACGGTTCGTTGCAGGCTGCCAGTAGCGCCTCTTTGCTCAGCTCGTTGTGCGACAGCAGGCGGGCAATCTGACGCATGTGCACGATGCCTTCGATCTGGTTGATGTCCGTACGAAACACCGGCAGGCGCGTGTGCGTGGTGTTGGTCAGCAGGCTGATGATGCTTTCGAGGTCGTCATCAAGGTTGATGCCGGTGACTTCGTTGCGCGGGATCATGATGTCATCCACCGTCACCCGCTCAAGGTCAAGGATGCCGAGCAGCATGTTCTGGCGGTTTTTCGGCATGCCAACGGCGGACTCGCGCACCACGCTGCGTAGCTCTTCGGTGGACAGGCTGTCGCTGGCGCGCAGTGAAGGGTCGACGCCAAGCAAGCGCAGCAGCCCATTACTGATCGTGCTGGTCGTCCAGACCACCGGGTAAAGCAGGCGCTGCAGCAACTGCAGCACGCGGCTGGCGGGAAACGCCACCAGCTCTGGGCGCAGGGCAGCCAATGTTTTGGGAGTGATTTCACCAAAAATCAGCACCACGATGGTCAGACCGGCAGTGGCAATCGCGATCCCGGCTTCGCCCCACATGTCGACGGCCAATACCGTGGCGATGGAGGCGGCGAGAATATTGACCACATTGTTGCCAACCAGAATGGTGCCGAGCAGGCGATCTGGACGGCTTAGTAGGGCAGTCACGCGCTTGGCACCTTTATGCCCTTCCTTGGCCATGTGCTTGAGGCGATAGCGATTGAGGCTGAGCATGCCGGTCTCCGAACTGGAGAAGAATGCCGAGCAAAGAATCAAAAAAATCAGCAGCCCAAGCAGGTAGCTGGATTGAAGGTCGTCCACGGAAGGGGTCTCAGATGTGCAGGATAAATTCGCGAACCAGCTTGCTGCCAAAATAGGCCAGCATCAGCAGGCAGAAGCCCGCCAGGGTCCAGCGAATGGCTTTATGGCCACGCCAGCCGAGTTGGTGGCGGCCCCACAGGAGTACGGCAAAGACCACCCAGGCAAAGCACGAGAGGATGGTTTTGTGCACTAGGTGCTGAGCAAACAGGTCGCTGATAAACAGTGCGCCAGACAGCAGCGAGAGTGACAGTAACGCCCAGCCAGCCCAGAGGAAGCTGAATAGCAGGCTTTCCATGGTTTGCAGCGGAGGGAAGTTTTTGATCAGTCCGGAGGGGTGTTTGTGCTTGAGTTGGTGATCTTGCAAGAGCAGCAGCAGTGACTGGAACACCGCAATGGTGAGCATGCCATAGGCGGTAATCGACAAAAGGATGTGGGCAATTATACCCGGCGCCTCGTTGATAGCCTGGGTGGTGCCGCTGGGCATGAACTGGGCGAGCAAGACGGTGATCACCCCCAGTGGGAATAGCAGCAGTAGCAGGTTTTCCACCGGTATACGCGCGCAGGCCAACAGGGTCAGCAGAATAACGGCGGCGGCAATCAGGCTGGCGGCCTTAAAGAAGTCCAGCGACAAGCCGCTGGCATCAAACATCTGCAGAAACAGGCTGCTGCCGTGCAGAAGCAAAGCCAATGTGCCGAGTGCAATCAGCAGGCGCTTGTTGGATGTGCTGCGCTGTTGCAGGCGCAGGCCTTGATAGAGTGCGGCGCCGGCGTAGAGGCAGGCAGCAGCGAGGCTGGGTAGCAGTGGGTGCATAAATCCTTGTCAAGCAAACCCGAAAGGCGGCCAGTGTGGCATACATCCTGTGCGCCACGAAAGCGTCTGGCGGTGTCGGTGCTCTGCAGTCTTCGCTATAATCCGCGACCTGTTGCAAGCCCACCCTCGGTTCGCTTGAGCCTGAAAGGAACGCGCATGTTCGAAAATCTGACTGACCGCCTCTCGCAGACCCTGCGAAATGTCACTGGCAAAGCCAAGCTGAGCGAAGACAACATCAAGGACACCCTGCGTGAAGTGCGCATGGCCTTGCTTGAGGCTGACGTTGCCTTGCCAGTGGTTAAGGACTTCGTCAATAAGGTCAAAGATCGCGCGGTCGGCACCGAAGTGTCGAAAAGCCTGAGCCCGGGTCAAGCGTTCGTGAAGATCGTCCGCGCCGAGCTCGAAGAGCTGATGGGCGCCGCCAACGAAGACTTGGCGCTGAATGCCGTTCCGCCTGCTGTCGTGCTGATGGCGGGTCTACAGGGTGCGGGTAAGACCACCACGGTCGGCAAGTTGGCGCGCTTCCTTAAAGAGCGCAAGAAAAAGACCGTGCTAGTGGTGTCGGCGGACGTGTACCGCCCGGCGGCGATCAAGCAGCTGGAAACCCTGGCTCACGATATTGGTGTGACCTTCTTCCCCTCCGACCTCAGTCAGAAGCCGGTGGATATCGCCGAGGCGGCGATCAAGGAAGCCAAGCTCAAGTTTATTGATGTGGTGATCGTCGATACCGCCGGTCGTCTGGCTATTGATGCCGAGATGATGGCGGAGATCCAGGCGCTGCACGCGGCGATTAATCCGGTTGAAACCCTGTTCGTGGTCGATGCCATGACCGGTCAGGACGCCGCTAATACCGCCAAGGCCTTCAATGATGCGCTGCCGTTAACCGGCGTAGTGCTGACCAAGGTCGACGGTGATGCCCGCGGCGGTGCGGCGTTGTCTGTTCGGCACATCACCGGTAAGCCGATCAAGTTCATCGGTATGGGTGAGAAAACCGAGGCGCTGGAGCCTTTCCATCCAGACCGTATTGCTTCGCGCATCCTCGGTATGGGCGATGTGCTCAGTTTGATCGAGCAGGCCGAGCAAACCCTGGACCGCGAAAAAGCCGACAAGCTCACCAAGAAGCTGAAGAAGGGTAAGGGCTTCGACCTCGAAGACTTCCGTGATCAGCTGCAGCAAATGAAGAATATGGGCGGTCTGGGTGGATTGATGGACAAGCTGCCACAGATGGGCGGTGTCAATCTGGCGCAAATGGGTAATGCCCAGGGCGCGGCTGAGAAACAGTTCAAGCAAATGGAGGCGATCATTAACTCTATGACGCCTCAAGAGCGCCGTGATCCTGATGTGATCAGTGGTTCGCGCAAGCGCCGCATTGCCATGGGCTCCGGCACTCAAGTGCAGGACATCGGGCGCTTGATCAAGCAGCACAAGCAAATGCAGAAGATGATGAAGAAATTCACTGCCAAAGGCGGTATGGCCAAGATGATGCGTGGCATGGGCGGGATGATGCCAGGCGGTATGCCGAAAATGTAAGGAATCCGCGTCGGCAGCAATGTCGGCGCAGTCCCCGCTGAAGGCGGGGATATACAGTAAACCCGCCTTTTGCGGGAGCTGGCTGGCCGGTTTGGATAGCGGCCTCTAGCAAATCTAGATTGCACAAGCCTAGGCGCCTGAAAAAGCCATTTGCAAAAGTCCGGATATTCCTTAGAATATGCGGCCTTTCGGGCACCTATGCCCGCTGTGCATTTAGATTTGCAGCACCGACTACAGGAACTATGTTCACATGCTAACCATTCGTCTTGCCCTTGGCGGCTCCAAAAAGCGCCCGTTCTACAAGATTAACGTGACCGACAGCCGCAACCCACGCGACGGCGCGCACAAAGAAGAGATCGGTTTCTTCAACCCGATCGCTCGTGGTCAGGAAGTTCGCCTGTCCGTGAAGCAAGATCGCCTGGCCCATTGGCTGAGCGTTGGTGCGCAGCCTTCTGATCGTGTTGCCCAGTTGTTGAAGGACGCTGCTAAGGCTGCGGCCTGAGCAATATGAGCGCGACGCCTGCTGCTACCGATGATTTGATTGTTATCGGCAAGATTTACTCTGTACATGGCGTTCGCGGTGAAGTGAAGGTGTATTCCTTTACGGATCCTGTTGCAAACCTGTTGCAGTACAAGTCCTGGACGCTTAGGCGCGAAGGCAGTGTCAAACAGGTCGAGCTGGTCAGCGGGCGCGGGAATGACAAGTTCCTGGTCGCGAAGCTCAAGGGTCTTGATGATCGTGAAGAAGCGCGTCTTCTCTCCGGTTATGAGATCTGCGTGCCGCGCAACCTGTTCCCTGAGCTAACTGCCGGTGAGTACTACTGGTACCAGTTGGAAGGTCTCAAGGTTATCGATCAAGCAGGGCAATTGCTCGGCAAGGTTGATCACTTGTTAGAAACCGGAGCCAACGATGTGATGGTGGTTAAACCCTGCACCGACAGCCTGGATGGTCGCGAGCGCCTATTGCCCTATACCGAGCAATGCGTGCTGTCGATTGACCTGAGTGCTGGCGAAATGCGGGTCGACTGGGATGCGGACTTTTAAGCCTGATGCCTAATCTGCGCGTTGAAGTCATTACGCTGTTCCCGGAAATGTTTACCGCTATCAGCGATTACGGCATTACCAGCCGTGCGGTGAAACAGGGGTTGTTGCAACTGACCTGTTGGAACCCGCGAAGCTACACCACTGACCGTCACCACACTGTGGATGATCGGCCCTTTGGTGGTGGCCCTGGCATGGTGATGAAGATCAAGCCGCTTGAGGATGCTTTGCTCGATGCCAAGCACGCCGCAGGTGAAAAAGCGAAGGTGATTTACCTCTCGCCGCAAGGTCGCCAGCTGACGCAGTCAGCAGTACGCGAACTGGCAAACGTTGAGGCGTTAATCCTCATCGCAGGTCGCTACGAAGGCATTGATGAGCGCTTTATTGAGGCGCATGTCGATGAAGAATGGTCGATTGGGGACTACGTCCTATCCGGCGGTGAGCTGCCGGCCATGGTGCTGATCGATGCGGTAACGCGCCTTTTGCCTGGTGCATTGGGTCATGCAAGTTCGGCCGAGGAGGACTCCTTTACGGATGGTCTACTCGACTGCCCGCACTACACTCGCCCGGAGGTGTATGCGGATAAACGTGTTCCTGATGTATTGCTGAGTGGCAATCATGAGCACATCCGGCGTTGGCGTTTGCAGCAGTCCCTTGGTCGGACGCACGAACGCCGCGCTGATCTTCTGGAAAGCCGCTCGCTTTCTGGAGAAGAGAAGAAGCTGCTGGAGGAATACGTCCGCCAGCGGGACGATAGTTAATGTATCGATGACCGGCCAAGGCCAGTCTTAGGAGCGCAGCATGACCAACAAGATTATTCAGCAGATCGAAGCTGAGCAGATGGGCAAAGTAATCCCTCCTTTTGCACCGGGCGACACCATTGTCGTTCAGGTAAAAGTAAAGGAAGGCGACCGTCAGCGTCTGCAGGCGTTTGAAGGCGTTGTTATCGCCAAGCGTAACCGTGGTCTGAACAGTGCTTTCACTGTTCGTAAAATCTCCAACGGTGTTGGTGTAGAGCGTACTTTCCAGACTTACAGCCCACTGGTTGATAGCCTGGCTGTTAAGCGTCGCGGTGACGTGCGTAAAGCCAAGCTTTACTACCTCCGTGATCTGTCCGGTAAAGCAGCGCGCATCAAGGAAAAACTGGGCTAAGCCTCAGTTTTCCAAAAAAAGCAGCCTTCGGGCTGCTTTTTTCGTTTATGGCGCTGCTGCGCAGTGAGACGTGCAGGCAAGATGTTCGCGCAATGCTTGAGCGAGCTCGCCGCGCAGTGGCGGCGCATTGGGTTTGATCAGGTAGTCGTGGCATGAGTCCAAGAGAGCAAGAAATACAGCGGCGTACAGTACTTTCGGAAACACGCGTAACCAAGGCGGTGTTCCCGCCGACGACTAATCATCACAACACCCTGTTTGGCGGTACGGCATTGGCCTGGATGGATGAGGTGTCGTTTATCGCGGCTACGCGTTTTTGCCGCTTGCCGTTGGTGACGGTCTCGTCAGATCGGATCGACTTTAAGCATGCGATTCCAGCGGGCTCAATTGTCGAGCTGATTGGTCGGGTCATCGCGGTGGGTAACACCAGCCTTAAGGTTGAGGTTGAGGTGTTTGTCGAGAGCATGAGCAGCGATGCCCGCGAGCGAGCAATCACCGGTGTGTTCAGTTTTGTGGCAATTGACGAGCAGAAGAAGCCCGTGCCGGTATTGGTGCTTTAGCACCTTAGGCCGCTTACTCGCGCTGTGCCGGTTGGCTACCCAGCGCGCTTAGCGTTGGCGGTGTTTAGGCGCTGAGGCTCTCGCAAGCCTCAGCGCCTACCTGAGTGGCGACTCGCCTACCGGGAAGCCTCTTGTTCCTCATCAATCAGTGCAACTAGGGTCCAATCCGGCCCGGGCACGATCTCAAGGGGGTGGGTGGCGACATGTATCCAGCCGCTGGGGTCGCAAGCAAGCAGGATTACGGCTCGCTCGCCATGCAGGCTCTGGTAGGCCGGCCAATCAAAGGTGCTGGTGAGGGTCGTGGTACGCACCTCGGCGCCTTTGCTGAGGCGGCTGGCGAACTGCGGAAAACTCAGTGGCTGACTGCCCAGGGGACGGCCGCGCACGGCGTCGCGGCTGCGGTGTTTATCGCTGCGCCGACTTTCTGTGCCGCTGGGCAAGGTAAAGCGGCGCTTCGCGGCAAAATCGTGGCGAAAGTGCATGCAAGCTAGCGCGTTCAGTTCGCTGGAGGGTGACAGTGCCAGCAGGTGGCCGAGGCCGACTAGATCCAGGTGGGCTTCGGCATGCTGTGAGGTGGGGTTGCCAAAGTAAGTGGGGAGTTTCTTCATCCGCGCTGTACTGATGTTCTCCCAGCTGGAGTCGCACAGCAGCACGCGATTGCCGAGGCCTTGCAGCGCTGTAGCGATTGCGCGGGCCACGGGGTTGGCGCCGACGATTAGAAAGCCAGTGGGTGCCGGCTCTGCGACTTTCAGCAGCTTAGCCAGTGGCCGTGCCGTGGCGCTTTGCAGTACAACCGTGCCGATGATCACGGCAAAGGTCAGTGGTACCAGCAGTTCTGCGCCTTCGTAGCCCAGCTCGCCGAGGCGGATGGCGAAGATGGCCGATACAGCTGCAGCGACAATCCCGCGTGGCGAAATCCAGGCCAGCAGTGCGCGCTCGCGCCAGTTAAGGCTGGAGCCGAAGGTCGACAGCGCGACATTCAGCGGGCGTGCGACAAACTGAATGATCAGCAGCAATACCAATACCGCAGGGCCGAGGGCGAGCAGGGCATTCAGGTCGAGTCGTGCGGCCAGCAGAATGAATAAACCGGAAATCAGCAGGACGCTCAGGTTTTCCTTGAAGTGCAGGATATGCCGCACGTCGACGCCCTTCATATTGGCCAGCCACATGCCCATCAGGGTTACCGCGAGCAGGCCAGACTCATGCATGACTTCGTTGGCGGCGATGAATGCCCCCAGTACCGTGGCTAAGACCGCCAGGTTATGCAGGTAATCCGGCAGCCATTGGCGCTTTAAGACGGTACCGAGCGCCCAGCCAGCAGCAATCCCGAACAGGCTGCCGCAGGCGATAACGCCAGCGAAGGTGAGCAGGCCGGTGTGCCAGCCATTACCCTCGCTGCTGGAAATAATAAAGCTGTACACCACAACGGCGAGCAATGCGCCAATCGGGTCGATCACGATGCCTTCCCAGCGCAGGATGTTGGCAATCGAGGCTTTAGGGCGTACGACGCGCAGCATTGGTACGATCACGGTTGGTCCGGTGACCAGGGTCAAGGTGCCGAACAGCAGGGCCATCTCCCAGCTAAAGCCGAGCAGGTAATGCGTGCTGGCGGCGATCACGGCCCAGGTGGCCAGTGCACCAATCGTCACCATGCGCCGGACCACGCTACCAATCTCGCGCCACTCCGATAAATGCAGGGTTAGGCTGCCCTCGAATAGAATCAGCGCCACGGCCATCGATACCAGTGGGAACAGCAAATCGCCGAACAGGGCTTGTGGGTCAAGCCAGCCGAAGATTGGGCCGGCCAGGATGCCGGCGATCAGCAGAAATAAAATGGCCGGCAGGCGTAAACGCCATGCCAGCCACTGGCAGGCGAGGGCGCTGGCACCGATGGCGGCGAAGGCCATGAGCATATGTTGTTCGTTCATCAAGGGTCCTTGCGATTGGATACCTGGCCCTGCGTGGCCAAGCTGTGGAAGACTAACCCTCTTTCTATCGTAATAGTTCTACATGCCTGCCATCGACCATCCCTTGATTGACCGTTTTGTTGAGTCCCTATGGCTGGAAAAGGGGCTATCGGCGCATACCCGCTCGGCTTACCGCAGTGATCTGGCGTTGTTTCATGGCTGGTTGCAGGTGCGTGATGTGCAGCTGGCGGATGTCGGGCGTGAGCTGATTCTCGATCACCTGGCCTGGCGCTTAAATGAAGGTTACAAGGCGCGTTCTACCGCCCGGCTGTTGTCAGGGTTGCGTGGCTTCTATCGGTTTCTTGTACGTGAGCAGTTGATCGGTCGTGATCCGACCCTGCAGGTGGATATGCCGCAGCTGGGGCGGCCGCTGCCCAAGTCGTTGTCCGAGGCAGATGTTGAGGCTTTACTGGCAGCGCCGGAGCTGGACGCCCCCATCGGTCTGCGTGATCGCGCCATGCTGGAAGTGCTGTATGCCTGCGGCCTACGCGTCAGTGAGTTGATTGGTTTGACTCTGGAGCAGGTCAATTTGCGTCAGGGCGTGCTGCGGGTGTTTGGTAAAGGCAGCAAGGAGCGACTGGTGCCGCTGGGTGAAGAGGCGATTGTCTGGATTGAACGGTATAGCAAGGAGGCGCGGCCGTTTCTGCTGGATGGCAAGCCCAGTGATGTGCTGTTTCCCAGTCTGCGTGGCGAGCAAATGACGCGGCAGACGTTCTGGCACCGCATCAAGCACCAGGCCAAGGTTGCGGGGATTGCCAAGAGCCTGTCGCCGCATACCCTGCGCCATGCCTTTGCCACGCATTTGCTTAACCACGGCGCGGATCTGCGCGTGGTGCAGATGCTCTTGGGGCATAGCGATTTGTCGACCACCCAGATATACACCCACGTCGCCCGTGCACGCTTGCAGGAGTTGCATGCGCAGCACCATCCGCGTGGCTGAGCGCGCCGTCTGGCCTGCTGTGGTCGGTCTGTGTGGGCTTCTATGGTAGGCTGCGCGCATCCCTCGTTAGATGGTTTTTTGCCAGGAGTTTGTATGCGTTTTAACCGCATTGTTGTGGCGTTGGCTCTGGGGCTGATTAGCGGCGTGGGTGTTGCTGCCGACGCCGATCAGGCCATCCGCAATAGCCTCAAGGCTATCGATCCGGCTCTGCCGATTGAAGCCATTGCCGAAAGCCCTATGCCTGGTGTTTATCAGGTCGAGCTGGCCGGTGGTCGGCAGTTGTACACCAGTGCCGATGGCCAGTTCCTGTTGCAGGGGTATCTGTTTCAGGTCAAAGATGGCAAACCGGTGAACCTGACTGAAGCGGCCGAGAGCCGTGGTGTGGTCAAGCTTATGGAGGCCATTCCAGCGTCAGAAATGGTGGTGTTCGCGCCCAAGCAGCCGAAAACCCATATCACCGTATTCACCGATACCGATTGTGGCTATTGCCAGAAACTGCACAGCGAAGTACCTGAGCTGAATCGTTTGGGTATTGAGGTGCGTTACCTGGCCTTCCCGCGCCAGGGGCTGCAAAGCGCAGCGGCCAAAGAGTTGTCGAATGTCTGGTGTGCCAAAGACCGCCAGGCGGCCATGAACCGAGCGAAAAGCCGCCAGGGCGTGGATGATGCGCAATGCGACAGCCCGATTGCCAAGCAATACGCGCTGGGGCAAATGATCGGTGTCAGTGGTACGCCGGCCATCGTCTTGGCCAATGGCAAGATCATTCCCGGCTACCAGCCGGCGCCGCAGTTGGCGAAAATCGCTCTCGAGTCCAAGTGATCTGAGCCTTGTCGCTGATTGACTAATAAACAGCCGCTTCGTATGGTGCGGCTCTTTTTCTAAGACCGGGCTTGCTCCGGTCGTTTTACGCATGCAGATGGGGAGTTCAGTGTGAAACCGGTGAAAGTAGGCATCTGTGGGCTAGGTACCGTCGGTGGCGGTACCTTGAATGTACTCAAGCGTAATGCCGAGGAAATTACCCGGCGCGCAGGGCGCGGTATCGAAGTCGCCCAGATCGCCATTCGTTCGCCCAAGCCGCAGTACGATACGACCGGTATTAGCATGACCAGCGATGTATTCGAGCTGGTGAACAACCCTGAGATTGATATCGTTATCGAGCTGATCGGCGGTTACACCCTGGCCAAGGAGCTGGTGCTCAAGGCCATCGACAACGGTAAGCATGTGGTCACGGCCAACAAGGCGCTGATCGCCGTGCATGGCAATGAGATCTTCGCCCGTGCCCGCGAGAAGGGCGTGATCGTCGCTTTCGAAGCGGCTGTGGCTGGCGGTATTCCGGTGATCAAAGCGATCCGTGAAGGCCTGGCGGCTAACCGCATCAACTGGGTTGCCGGGATCATTAACGGCACCGGTAACTTTATCCTCAGCGAAATGCGCGAAAAGGGCCGTACCTTCCCGGACGTGCTGGCTGAGGCACAGGTTTTGGGTTACGCCGAAGCTGACCCAACCTTCGACGTTGAAGGCATCGATGCGGCGCATAAGCTGACCATTCTCGCCTCGATTGCCTTTGGTATTCCGCTGCAGTTCGACAAAGCCTACACCGAAGGCATCACCCAGCTGACCACTGCGGACGTGAACTACGCCGAGGCGCTGGGCTACCGCATCAAGCACCTGGGTATGGCGCGCCGTACCGAGGCCGGTATCGAGTTGCGCGTGCACCCGACACTGATTCCGGCTGACCGCCTGATTGCCAACGTCAATGGCGTGATGAATGCCGTGATGGTCAATGGTGATGCGGTCGGCAGCACCCTGTATTACGGTGCTGGCGCCGGCATGGAGCCGACGGCTTCATCGGTCATCGCCGATCTGGTTGATGTGGTTCGCGCGCTGACGGCTGATCCGACCAACCGCGTACCGCACTTGGCGTTCCAGCCCGACTCGCTGTCCGATCACCCGATTCTGCCGATCGAAGCCAGTGAAAGCGCCTATTACCTGCGCATTCAGGCTAAGGATCATCCGGGCGTATTGGCTCAGGTGGCGAGCATCCTGTCGGCACGCGGGATCAACATCGAGTCGATCATGCAGAAGGAAGTCGAGGAGCAAGACGGCCTGGTGCCGATGATCCTAGTCACCCACCGCGTGGTCGAAGCACAAATCAACGAGGCGATCAGTGCCCTTGAGGCGCTTGAAGATGTGGTCGGCAGTGTTGTGCGTATCCGCGTCGAGCAGTTGAACTAATCCGCCTCTGGCCGCAGGTGCAGCAGGCAGCTGCGGCTCTTAAAGATTCAACCGAAGGTTTGTTCCTATGCGCTATATCAGTACCCGTGGCCAGGCACCGGCCCTGAATTTTGAAGACGTGCTGCTGGCTGGTCTGGCCAGCGACGGCGGCCTGTATGTTCCGGAAAACCTGCCGCGCTTCACTCAGGAAGAAATCGCTTCTTGGGCTGGCCTGCCGTACCACGAGCTGGCCTTCCGTGTGATGCGCCCGTTCGTCACCGGCAGCATTCCGGATGCTGACTTCAAAAAGATCCTCGAAGAAACCTACGGTGTATTCGCCCATAGCGCCGTGGCGCCGCTGCGTCAGCTGAACGGCAACGAGTGGGTGCTGGAGCTGTTTCACGGCCCGACCCTGGCCTTCAAGGACTTCGCTCTGCAACTGCTCGGCCGTTTGCTCGACTACGTGCTGGCCAAGCGCAACGAGCGTGTGGTGATCATGGGGGCGACCTCCGGTGATACCGGTTCGGCCGCCATCGAGGGCTGCAAGGCCTGCGATAACGTCGACATCTTTATCATGCACCCACACAACCGTGTGTCTGAGGTGCAGCGCCGGCAGATGACCACCATCCTCGGTGACAACATCCATAACATCGCCATCGAAGGCAATTTCGATGACTGCCAGGAAATGGTCAAGGACAGCTTCGCTGACCAGAGTTTCCTCAAGGGCACCCGTTTGGTCGCGGTTAACTCGATCAACTGGGCGCGGATCATGGCTCAGATCGTTTACTACTTCCATGCAGCCCTGCAGCTGGGCGGTCCAGCGCGCTCCATCGCGTTCTCGGTGCCGACCGGCAACTTCGGTGACATCTTCGCCGGCTACCTGGCGCGCAACATGGGTCTGCCGATCAGCCAGCTGATCGTTGCGACCAATCGCAACGACATCTTGCACCGCTTTATGAGTGGCAATCAGTATGTGAAGGACACTCTGCATCCGACGCTGTCGCCGTCCATGGACATCATGGTTTCGTCGAATTTCGAGCGGTTGCTGTTCGACCTGCACGGCCGCAACGGTGCGGCGATTGCTGAGTTGATGGCGAACTTCAAGAAGGGCGGCGGTTTCAGCGTCGACCAGGATCGCTGGACCGAGGCGCGCAAACTGTTTGACTCCCTGGCCGTGGATGACGCACAGACGTGCGAGACCATCACTGAGGTGTTTAACCAGTGCGGCGAACTGCTTGATCCACACACCGCGATTGGCGTGCGTGCGGCCCGTGAGTGCCGCCGCAGCTTGGCCACGCCGATGGTGATCCTTGGTACGGCGCATCCGGTCAAATTCCCCGAGGCGGTGGAAAAAGCCGGCGTCGGCCAGGCACCTGAGCTACCTGCGCACTTGGCGGATCTGTTCGAGCGTGATGAGCGCTGCACGGTACTGGCCAATGACCTGAAAACCGTACAAAACTTTGTGGCGCAGCACGGCAATCGCGGCAAGCCGCTGTAAGCCTGTAGTGAGTTGAAAAGCCGGCCCCCGCCAAGGGGCCGGTTTTTTTATGCCGCTAGGTTTAGCCTCAGTCGCCGAGGTGCAGGCTGTGCTGGATGCGCAGCGTGCTGAATAGCTGGCGCGCGCGGTAGTGGCCGTACTGCAGGGTATTAACCTTGAGCGAGCGTGGGCTGAACTCACTCAGCGCATCTAGACGCTGACGAATCAATGCGGCATCAGCGCTCCGCTGATACAGGCCCAGGGTGATATGGGCGTGGTAGGGGCTTTGGCGAACTTCACGAGTGTGCTCACCGAGGCATTCGCGCCATGCCAGTAATTGCCCTGTTGGGTCGTCGATCGGCAGAAAAGCCGCGCTGGCAAAACTGTCGGGTTGGCCAATCGATAAGCTCAAAGCGTGACGCGGTTGTTGGCCTAGTGCCTTGAGTTGTCGCTGTAACTGCGACTTGCTGAAATC
>NZ_JAYEET010000059.1:0-1826 GCF_034653255.1 Pseudomonas spirodelae
CGTGTTCGGTGCGGCGAAACCACACTGCGCCTATCTCTTCGCCAATCGCCGCGCCAACCGCATGAAAGTTCTGGTACATGACGGTGTGGGTATCTGGCTGGCCGCACGGCGATTGAACCAGGGCAAGTTTCACTGGCCAAGCATCCGACACGGCTCGGAAGTCGAACTCGACGCTGAGCAACTTCAGGCGTTGGTACTGGGGTTGCCCTGGCAGCGGGTCGGTGCGGGCGGCACGATCACAGTGCTGTAGCACCGGCCATTAGCCCATTGGTGTATCTGCGCTGACCGCCTGCTCTGGCACAATCAGCAACATGAATTCCTCGCCCAATCTCGACCGACTGACACCTGAGCAACTGCGTGCACTGGCCGCGCAGTTGCTCACGCAGGTTGATGCGATGGGCAAGAAGATCCACCGCGATCAAACCATCATTGAGCAGCTCACCCACGAAATTGCATGGTTCAAACGGCACAAGTTTGCCAAGCGCAGCGAGCAGCTGAGCCCTGACCAGGGCAGCCTGCTAGATGACCTGCTCGACACCGACATCGCCGCCATCGAAGCGGAGTTGAAAGCCGTCAATCCTCCGGTTGCTCCAGCTGAACCCCGCCAACAGCCCAAGCGCACAGCGCTGCCTGCACAATTTCCGCGCACGGTGATCCGTCACGAGCCGGAGAACACCCAGTGCGCCTGCGGCTGCCAGTTGCAACGCATCGGCGAAGACATCAGCGAAAAGCTGGATTACACGCCGGGCGTGTTCACCGTCGAACAGCATGTGCGTGGCAAATGGGCCTGTCGCCAGTGCGAAATACTGATCCAGGCACCCGTGCCGGCGCAGGTGATCGACAAAGGCATCCCCACTGCCGGCCTTCTGGCTCACGTGATGGTGGCCAAGTTCGCCGATCACCTGCCGCTGTACCGGCAGGAGAAAATCTTTGGCCGTGCCGGCCTGGCCATCGCCCGTTCCACACTGGCGCAGTGGGTCGGACAAACCGGTGTGCAGCTTCAGCCGCTGGTCGATGCCCTGCGCGAAGCCATGTTGGCCCAACGCGTGATCCACGCCGATGAAACACCGGTGCAAATGCTCGCACCGGGCGAGAAGAAAACCCACCGGGCTTACGTCTGGGCCTACAGCACCACGCCCTTCGCCGATCTGAAGGCCGTGGTGTATGACTTCAGCCCCAGCCGTGCCGGCGAACATGCGCGCAATTTTCTGGGCCAGTGGAATGGCAAGCTGGTCTGCGACGACTTTGCCGGTTACAAAGCCAGCTTCGAGCAGGGCATCACCGAAATTGGCTGCATGGCCCACGCCCGACGCAAGTTCTTCGATCTGCATGCGGCGAACAAAAGCCAACTGGCTGAACAGGCATTGCACGCGATTGGCGGCTTGTACGAAATCGAACGGCAAGCACGGGACATGAGCGATGAAGAACGCTGGCGAATACGGCAAGAAAAGGCATCACCGATACTCGGCGCGCTGCATGACTGGATGCTGGCCCAGCGCGATCTTGTGCCCAATGGATCAGCAACGGCAAAAGCCTTGGATTACAGCCTCAAACGCTGGGTAGCGCTGACGCGCTACCTGGAAGATGGAGCCGTACCCATTGATAACAACCAGGTCGAGAACCAGATCCGGCCATGGGCACTGGGGCGCTCGAACTGGTTGTTTGCCGGGTCGCTACGTAGCGGCAAAAGAGCAGCGGCGATCATGAGCTTGATCCAGTCGGCCCGCATGAACGGACATGATCCGTATGCCTATCTCAAAGACGTGCTGACACGGCTGCCGATTCAGCGAGCCAGTGAGATCGGCCAACTGCTGCCGCATCAGTGG
>NZ_JAYEET010000060.1:0-1372 GCF_034653255.1 Pseudomonas spirodelae
ACCGCCTGAGCCAGCCGCAGGGCTTTCAGTACAGCTGGTTCTGTGAGCACTACCGGGCCTGGCAGGGCAAGCTGGACGTGGTGATGCGTCAGGAGCACCGCGTCGGCGAGAAGCTGTTCGTCGACTATGCCGGCCAGACGGTGCCGGTTATCGACCGCCACAGCGGCGAGATCCGCCAGGCGCAGGTGTTCGTCGCGGTGCTTGGCGCGTCCAGCTACACCTTCGCCGAAGCCACCTGGTCGCAGCAGCTGCCGGACTGGCTAGGCTCGCATACCCGTTGCTTCGCCTTCCTCGGCGGCGTGCCGGAGATCGTGGTGCCGGACAACCTGCGCAGCGCGGTGAGCAAGGCCCATCGTTACGAGCCGGACATCAACCCCAGCTACCGCGACCTTGCCGAGCACTACGGAGTGGCGGTGGTGCCGGCGCGGGCGCGTAAGCCGCGCGACAAAGCCAAGGCCGAAGTCGGCGTGCAGGTGGTCGAGCGTTGGATCCTCGCCGCCCTGCGCAACCGCCAGTTCTTCTCCCTGGATGAACTCAACAGCGCTATCGCCGGGCTGCTGGAGCGGCTCAATCGCCGCCCGTTTCGCAGGCTACCGGGCTCCCGGCACTCGGCCTTCGAGGCTCTGGATCGTCCGGCGCTGCGCCCATTACCGGAGCAACCCTACGTCTATGCCGAGTGGAAGAAGGCGCGGGTGCACATCGACTACCACGTCGAGGTCGATGGGCATTACTACTCGGTGCCGTATCAACTGGTGAAGAAGCAGCTGGAGGTGCGCCTGACGGCGCGCACCGTCGAGTGTTTCCACGCCAACCAGCGAGTGGCCAGCCACCTGCGCTCAATGCACAAGGGCAGGCACAGCACGCAGGCCGAGCACATGCCCAAGAGCCATCGCGAGCATGCCGAGTGGACGCCGCAACGGCTGATCCGCTGGGCCGAGCAGACCGGGCCGAGCACCGCCGGCGTGATCCGGCACATCCTCGAACGGCGCATCCATCCGCAGCAGGGCTACCGGGCCTGCCTGGGCATCCTGCGCCTGGGCAAGACCCATGGCGAAGTGCGCTTGGAGTTGGCCTGCCGTCGCGCCATCAGCCTCGGTGCGTGCAGTTACAAGAGCCTCGAATCGATCCTGCGCCAGGGGCTGGAAAACCTGCCGCTGGCCCAGCAGCACCTGCCCCTGCTGCCGGACGACCACGCCAACCTGCGCGGCCCCGGCTACTACCACTGAACACAAGGAAACTCACCATGCTGCCCCATCCGACCCTGGACAAGCTGCAAACCCTGCGCCTGCACGGCATGCTCAAGGCGCTGAATGAACAACTGAAAACCCCGGAMAGCGACAGCCTGAGCTTCGAGGACCGCCTCGGCCTGCTG
>NZ_JAYEET010000061.1:0-2777 GCF_034653255.1 Pseudomonas spirodelae
CGCAGACCCTCACCGAATGGACGCAGGAAAGCGAAACCCCGCTCCACAGCTTTGCCGTCTGCTCCGACAGCGACGTAGGCAAGAAGCGTAAGGCCGATGAAGACACCGTTCAGGTGTTCACTCACGAGCTGCGCTACCCAGCCTGTTGCCGCTGACCGAAAACTGACCCAGTAGAGGCTGTTCTGCCGACTGAAAACTGACCCAGGTGTTCAACTGCTTCTGCTCAATTTTTGAGCAGGAGAACACAGGGTGATCAGTATGGAAATGATGGGCAAAATTCGCCGGATGTATTTCCGCGACAAGCTGTCGCTGCATGAGATAGCCAAGCGCACCGGGTTGGCGCGCAACACGATTCGCAAGTGGGTCAGAGCACCTGAGGCCAAGCCGCCGGTCTACCAACGCCGCGCGATCTTCAACAAACTCAGCCTTTTTCACGCCACGCTGGAGCAGGCGCTAAAAGCCGATTCGCTGCGGCCCAAGCAACAGCGGCGCAGTGCCAAGGCGCTGTTGGCGCAAATCAAAGCCGAAGGTTATGACGGTGGCTACAGCCAGCTCACCGCGTTTATCCGTGCCTGGCGAGGGGGACAGGGCAAGGCGTCGCAGGCCTTTGTGCCGCTGACCTTTGCTCTTGGCGAGGCGTTTCAGTTTGACTGGAGCGAGGAAGGCTTGCTGGTCGGCGGCATTTACCGGCGTATGCAGGTGGCACATCTGAAGCTGTGTGCCAGCCGTGCGTTCTGGCTTGTGGCGTATCCGAGCCAGGGCCATGAGATGTTATTTGACGCCCATACACGCTCGTTCGGCTCCTTGGGCGGCGTGCCGCGCCGGGGCATCTACGACAACATGAAGACCGCCGTCGACAAGGTCAATAAGGGCAAAGGCCGGGCGGTGAATGCGCGCTTTGCGGTGATGTGCGCGCATTACCTGTTCGATCCGGACTTCTGCAACGTCGCCGCTGGTTGGGAAAAGGGCATCGTTGAAAAGAACGTGCAAGACAGCCGCAGGCGTATCTGGCTAGACGCCCAGGACTGCCAGTTTCACTCCTTCGAGGAACTCAATGCCTGGCTGGGCCAGCGCTGCCGCGCGCTTTGGAACGAGCTGACGCACCCTCAATACAGCGGGCTCAGTGTGGCCGAGGTACTGGAGTTGGAGCGCGCCGAACTGATGCCTATGCCCGCGGCCTTCGACGGTTACGTCGAGCGGCCTGCGCGGGTCTCCAGCACCTGCCTGGTTAGTGTCGGGCGCAACCGCTACTCGGTGCCGTGTGAGTACGCGGGTAAGTGGGTCAGCAGCCGTTTGTATCCGACGCGAATCGAGGTGGTGGCTGACGACGCGCTGATCGCCAGCCATGTCCGCTTGCTGGATCGCGACCAGGTCAGCTATGACTGGCAGCACTACCTCCCGCTGATCGAACGCAAGCCCGGTGCGCTGCGCAACGGCGCGCCCTTTGCTGATCTGCCGGCGCCGCTGCGTCAGCTTAAGCACGGTCTGGGGCGTCATGCCGGCGGTGACCGGATCATGGCGCAAGTTCTGGCTGCCGTACCGGTCGCCGGGCTCGATGCGGTGCTGGTGGCTGTTGAGCTGGTACTGGAAAGCGGCAGCCTGAGCGCCGAACACATCCTCAATGTCGTGGCGCGCCTGGCCGCGACCGAACCACCACCCAGCGTCGAAACCCACTTGTCGCTCAAGGAAGCCCCCGTCGCTAACACGGCGCGCTACGACCGCCTGCGTGGCCAGACCGAGGAGATCGGTCATGCGTGATTTGATGGCGGAACTCAAGGAGCTGCGCCTGCACGGCATGGCCACGGCCTGGGCGGAGTTAACTGCACAGGGTGAGTCGAACACAGCCTCGTCCAAGTGGCTGCTCGAACACCTGCTGGAACAAGAGCACACAGATCGCGCCATGCGCTCGGTGAGCCACCAGATGAACATGGCCAAGCTGCCGATGCACCGCGATCTGGCCAGCTTCGATTTCAACGCCTCTAGCGCCGACGCACGCCTGATCAGCGAGCTGGCCAGCCTGGCCTTTACCGACACCGCGCAGAACGTGGTGCTGATCGGTGGGCCAGGCACCGGTAAAACCCACCTAGCCACCGCGCTGGCCGTGTCCGGCATCACCCGGCACGGTAAGCGCGTGCGCTTCTACTCCACGGTCGATCTGGTCAATCTGCTGGAGCGCGAAAAACACGACGGCAAAGCCGGGCGGATCGCCCAGGCACTGCTGCGCATGGATCTGGTCATCCTCGACGAACTGGGTTATCTGCCGTTCAGCCAGGCTGGCGGTGCGTTGCTGTTTCACCTGCTGTCCAAGCTGTACGAACACACCAGCGTGGTGATCACCACCAACCTGAGCTTCGCCGAATGGTCGAGCGTGTTCGGCGACGCCAAGATGACCACCGCCCTGCTGGATCGGCTGACCCACCACTGCCACATCGTCGAAACCGGTAACGAGTCCTATCGCCTGCAACACAGTAGCTTGGCGGCCCAGGCCAAGATCAAATCACGGGAGCGAAAGCGTAAGGGCGGCCAAGAACCGGAGGACGATGAGCCGTTCTGATTTCATGGCGACGACGGCCTGCTACATGGCTGCGTGTGGCAGGTCTTAAACAACTGAACTGGGCTAGCGAAGGAGTGGGGGCAACAGCAGCTGCGCTGGTAGACTTATCCACAGTTGCTGGTAACAAAATCAGCAATCCGCCCTGGGTCAAATTTCAATCGGCAGGGTGGGTCAATTTTCCATCAGCGCCAACACGAGCCTCTAATCGTGCACTCGGCTGAGT
>NZ_JAYEET010000062.1:0-5052 GCF_034653255.1 Pseudomonas spirodelae
CCTTTGTGCCGCTGACCTTTGCTCTTGGCGAGGCGTTTCAGTTTGACTGGAGCGAGGAAGGCTTGCTGGTCGGCGGCATTTACCGGCGTATGCAGGTGGCACATCTGAAGCTGTGTGCCAGCCGTGCGTTCTGGCTTGTGGCGTATCCGAGCCAGGGCCATGAGATGTTATTTGACGCCCATACACGCTCGTTCGGCTCCTTGGGCGGCGTGCCGCGCCGGGGCATCTACGACAACATGAAGACCGCCGTCGACAAGGTCAATAAGGGCAAAGGCCGGGCGGTGAATGCGCGCTTTGCGGTGATGTGTGCGCATTACCTGTTCGATCCGGACTTCTGCAACGTCGCCGCTGGTTGGGAAAAGGGCATCGTTGAAAAGAACGTGCAAGACAGCCGCAGGCGTATCTGGCTAGACGCCCAGGACTGCCAGTTTCACTCCTTCGAGGAACTCAATGCCTGGCTGGGCCAGCGCTGCCGCGCGCTTTGGAACGAGCTGACGCACCCTCAATACAGCGGGCTCAGTGTGGCCGAGGTACTGGAGTTGGAGCGCGCCGAACTGATGCCTATGCCCGCGGCCTTCGACGGTTACGTCGAGCGGCCTGCGCGGGTCTCCAGCACCTGCCTGGTCAGTGTCGGGCGCAACCGTTACTCGGTGCCGTGTGAGTACGCGGGTAAGTGGGTCAGCAGCCGTTTGTATCCGACCCGCATCGAGGTGGTGGCCGATGATGCGCTGATTGCCAGCCATGCGCGCTTGCTGGATCGCGAACAGGTCAGCTACGACTGGCAGCACTACATCCCGCTGATTGAGCGCAAGCCCGGCGCGCTGCGCAACGGAGCGCCCTTTACTGATCTGCCAGCGCCGCTGCGTCAGCTTAAGCACGGTCTGGGGCGTCATGCCGGCGGTGACCGGATCATGGCGCAAGTCCTGGCTGCCGTACCGGTCGCCGGACTCGATGCCGTGCTGGTAGCCGTTGAGCTGGTACTGGAGAGCGGCAGCCTGAGCGCCGAACACATCCTCAATGTCGTGGCACGGCTGACAGCATCCGAACCACCACCCAGCGTCGAAACCCACTTGTCGCTCAAGGAAGCCCCCGTCGCTAACACGGCGCGCTACGACCGCCTGCGTGGCCAGGCCGAGGAGGTCGGTCATGCGTGATTTGATGGCGGAACTCAAGGAGCTGCGCCTGCACGGCATGGCCACGGCCTGGGCGGAGTTAACTGCACAGGGTGAGTCGAACACAGCCTCGTCCAAGTGGCTGCTCGAACACCTGCTGGAACAAGAGCACACAGATCGCGCCATGCGCTCGGTGAGCCACCAGATGAACATGGCCAAGCTGCCGATGCACCGCGATCTGGCCAGCTTCGATTTCAACGCCTCTAGCGCCGACGCACGCCTGATCAGCGAGCTGGCCAGCCTGGCCTTTACCGACACCGCGCAGAACGTGGTGCTGATCGGTGGGCCAGGCACCGGTAAAACCCACCTAGCCACCGCGCTGGCCGTGTCCGGCATCACCCGGCACGGTAAGCGTGCGGATTCCACGCCATTCGGACACTCAGCCCACGCTGATCCGGACACCTGTTCCACGATCATTCGGACAGGCAGTCGGAGCGCAGCGACGCAGGGGTGGCATTGTTAGTCTGAGGTGCCCGGCGTCGTCAATTTCTGCGTCCGTTTGCGCATTGATTCACCCTTCAGATTGATCCGATAAGCGTTGTGCACCAGGCGGTCGAGGATGGCGTCGGCCAGGGTCGGGTCGCCGATCAGCTCGTGCCAGTTGTCCACCGGCATCTGGCTGGTAACGATGGTCGAGCGCTGGCCGTAGCGGTCGTCCAGTAGCTCCAGCATGTCGCGCCGCTGTTCGGCGGTGAACGGGGCTAGGCCCCAGTCGTCGAGGATCAGCAGGTCGGTCTTGGCGTAGCTGCTCATCAGCTTGGCGAAGCGGCCGTCGCCATGGGCCAGACCCAGTTCTTCCAGCAAACGTGGCAGGCGCAGATAGCGCACGCTGTAGCCCTCTCGGCAGGCCTGGTGGGCCAGGGCGCAGGCCAGCCAGGTTTTACCGACACCGGTGGGGCCGCCGATGATCAGGTTGAGGCCGTCGCGCAGCCACTGGCCACTGCTCAGTTGCAGGATCAGCGCCTTATCCAGTCCGCGCGGGCTACGGTAGTCGATGTCTTCGAGGCAGGCGTTGTGCTTGAGCCGGGCCTGGCGCAGGCGGCTGCTCAGGCGCTTGTCATCGCGTTCGGTCAGCTCGCGGTCGACCAGCAGGCCGAGGCGTTCCTCGAAGCTCAGGCTGTCGATTTCCGGGGTTTTCAGTTGTTCATTCAGCGCCTTGAGCATGCCGTGCAGGCGCAGGGTTTGCAGCTTGTCCAGGGTCGGATGGGGCAGCATGGTGAGTTTCCTTGTGTTCAGTGGTAGTAGCCGGGGCCGCGCAGGTTGGCGTGGTCGTCCGGCAGCAGGGGCAGGTGCTGCTGGGCCAGCGGCAGGTTTTCCAGCCCCTGGCGCAGGATCGATTCGAGGCTCTTGTAACTGCACGCACCGAGGCTGATGGCGCGACGGCAGGCCAACTCCAAGCGCACTTCGCCATGGGTCTTGCCCAGGCGCAGGATGCCCAGGCAGGCCCGGTAGCCCTGCTGCGGATGGATGCGCCGTTCGAGGATGTGCCGGATCACGCCGGCGGTGCTCGGCCCGGTCTGCTCGGCCCAGCGGATCAGCCGTTGCGGCGTCCACTCGGCATGCTCGCGATGGCTCTTGGGCATGTGCTCGGCCTGCGTGCTGTGCCTGCCCTTGTGCATTGAGCGCAGGTGGCTGGCCACTCGCTGGTTGGCGTGGAAACACTCGACGGTGCGCGCCGTCAGGCGCACCTCCAGCTGCTTCTTCACCAGTTGATACGGCACCGAGTAGTAATGCCCATCGACCTCGACGTGGTAGTCGATGTGCACCCGCGCCTTCTTCCACTCGGCATAGACGTAGGGTTGCTCCGGTAATGGGCGCAGCGCCGGACGATCCAGAGCCTCGAAGGCCGAGTGCCGGGAGCCCGGTAGCCTGCGAAACGGGCGGCGATTGAGCCGCTCCAGCAGCCCGGCGATAGCGCTGTTGAGTTCATCCAGGGAGAAGAACTGGCGGTTGCGCAGGGCGGCGAGGATCCAACGCTCGACCACCTGCACGCCGACTTCGGCCTTGGCTTTGTCGCGCGGCTTACGCGCCCGCGCCGGCACCACCGCCACTCCGTAGTGCTCGGCAAGGTCGCGGTAGCTGGGGTTGATGTCCGGCTCGTAACGATGGGCCTTGCTCACCGCGCTGCGCAGGTTGTCCGGCACCACGATCTCCGGCACGCCGCCGAGGAAGGCGAAGCAACGGGTATGCGAGCCTAGCCAGTCCGGCAGCTGCTGCGACCAGGTGGCTTCGGCGAAGGTGTAGCTGGACGCGCCAAGCACCGCGACGAACACCTGCGCCTGGCGGATCTCGCCGCTGTGGCGGTCGATAACCGGCACCGTCTGGCCGGCATAGTCGACGAACAGCTTCTCGCCGACGCGGTGCTCCTGACGCATCACCACGTCCAGCTTGCCCTGCCAGGCCCGGTAGTGCTCACAGAACCAGCTGTACTGAAAGCCCTGCGGCTGGCTCAGGCGGTACTCCTGCCAGAGCAGCGCCAGGGTCACCCCGGGGCGGCGCAGTTCGGCATGCACCCATGCCCAATCGGGTAAAGGCCGCTTCTCACTGGCAACCGCCGGGGCCGGCGGGAACAGTTGCTGCTCCAATTCGGCATCGGACAACGAACAGGGCCAACTGAGACCGCTGGCGGCAAAACGACAGAGGTAATCACCGGCACTGCTGTGGCCAGTACCCAGGCTGCGGGCGATCTTGCGCACGGACAGGCCGCAGTCGAACTTGAGGCGCAACACCTCTCGGATTTTACGCATGGATAAACGCTCCACGACGACCTCTTCGCTTCGAAAAAGAGGTCGATGGTAGTGAATAAATCCTGCGTAGCTGCCTGCCTGAAAAGTGTCCGGATGGCCGTGGAATCGGTGTCCGGATGCTCGTGGAGTGAGTGTCCGGATCAGCGTGGAATCACTGTCCGGATGTGCGTGGAATGGGTGTCCGAGTCAGCGTGGAATCCGCAGTAAGCGCGTGCGCTTCTACTCCACGGTCGATCTGGTCAATCTGCTGGAGCGCGAAAAACACGACGGCAAAGCCGGGCGGATCGCCCAGGCACTGCTGCGCATGGATCTGGTCATCCTCGACGAACTGGGTTATCTGCCGTTCAGCCAGGCTGGCGGTGCGTTGCTGTTTCACCTGCTGTCCAAGCTGTACGAACACACCAGCGTGGTGATCACCACCAACCTGAGCTTCGCCGAATGGTCGAGCGTGTTCGGCGACGCCAAGATGACCACCGCCCTGCTGGATCGGCTGACCCACCACTGCCACATCGTCGAAACCGGTAACGAGTCCTATCGCCTGCAACACAGTAGCTTGGCGGCCCAGGCCAAGATCAAATCACGGGAGCGAAAGCGTAAGGGCGGCCAAGAACCGGAGGACGATGAGCCGTTCTGATTTCATGGCGACGACGGCCTGCTACATGGCTGCGTGTGGCAGGTCTTAAACAACTGAACTGGGCTAGCGAAGGAGTGGGGGCAACAGCAGCTGCGCTGGTAGACTTATCCACAGTTGCTGGTAACAAAATCAGCAATCCGCCCTGGGTCAAATTTCAATCGGCAGGGTGGGTCAATTTTCCATCAGCGCCAACATTTCAATCCCCTGAAGCTCTTTCATCTGCGCTTTGAGCTTGGCGATTTTATCTTCCAGGCTGGCAGTGTCTGGCGCGGAGGCGCTAGGAATCTGTCGATCAGCCGCATCGAGCGCWGCCAAATAACGGCTGATGCTCGCCTCGATTTCTTCCATACGCCGCTTCAGTTTGGCGCTGGTGAAATTGCGGTCACGGTTGTTCACTGCCTTGAATTTGCTGCCGTCGATGGCAACCAAGTTTTCGCCAAACAACCCCAACTGCTGGCAGAGCAAAACGAACTGGCGGCAGACGCCGCGAATGGCCTTG
>NZ_JAYEET010000063.1:0-6246 GCF_034653255.1 Pseudomonas spirodelae
TCGAGATGATCGAAAGCGGTAAAAGAGGCGGTTGACAGTGGTTTGAAACGCTGTAGAATTCGCCTCCCGCTGACGAGAAGCTAGGTGTTGATCGAAGGCGCAAGTGGTTGAGATTGAAAAGAAATTTTCGAAATCACTTGACGTAAGATGAGGCTGCTGTAGAATTCGCGCCTCGGTTGAGACGAAAGACTTAACCACCGCTCTTTAACAACTGAATCAAGCAATTCGTGTGGGTGCTTGTGAGGTAAGACTGCTAGTCGCAAGATTATCAGCATCACAAGTTACTCCGCGAGAAATCAAAGATGTAACCAACGATTGCTGAGCTAAGTTTAGGGTTTTCTCAAAACCCAAGCAGTATTGAACTGAAGAGTTTGATCATGGCTCAGATTGAACGCTGGCGGCAGGCCTAACACATGCAAGTCGAGCGGTAGAGAGAAGCTTGCTTCTCTTGAGAGCGGCGGACGGGTGAGTAATGCCTAGGAATCTGCCTAGTGGTGGGGGATAACGTTCGGAAACGGACGCTAATACCGCATACGTCCTACGGGAGAAAGCGGGGGACCTTCGGGCCTCGCGCCATTAGATGAGCCTAGGTCGGATTAGCTAGTTGGTGAGGTAATGGCTCACCAAGGCTACGATCCGTAACTGGTCTGAGAGGATGATCAGTCACACTGGAACTGAGACACGGTCCAGACTCCTACGGGAGGCAGCAGTGGGGAATATTGGACAATGGGCGAAAGCCTGATCCAGCCATGCCGCGTGTGTGAAGAAGGTCTTCGGATTGTAAAGCACTTTAAGTTGGGAGGAAGGGTAGTAACTTAATACGTTGCTACTTTGACGTTACCGACAGAATAAGCACCGGCTAACTTCGTGCCAGCAGCCGCGGTAATACGAAGGGTGCAAGCGTTAATCGGAATTACTGGGCGTAAAGCGCGCGTAGGTGGTTCAGTAAGTTGGAAGTGAAATCCCCGGGCTCAACCTGGGAACTGCTTTCAAAACTGCTGAGCTAGAGTACGGTAGAGGGTAGTGGAATTTCCTGTGTAGCGGTGAAATGCGTAGATATAGGAAGGAACACCAGTGGCGAAGGCGACTACCTGGACTGATACTGACACTGAGGTGCGAAAGCGTGGGGAGCAAACAGGATTAGATACCCTGGTAGTCCACGCCGTAAACGATGTCAACTAGCCGTTGGGAGTCTTGAACTCTTAGTGGCGCAGCTAACGCATTAAGTTGACCGCCTGGGGAGTACGGCCGCAAGGTTAAAACTCAAATGAATTGACGGGGGCCCGCACAAGCGGTGGAGCATGTGGTTTAATTCGAAGCAACGCGAAGAACCTTACCTGGCCTTGACATGCTGAGAACTTTCTAGAGATAGATTGGTGCCTTCGGGAACTCAGACACAGGTGCTGCATGGCTGTCGTCAGCTCGTGTCGTGAGATGTTGGGTTAAGTCCCGTAACGAGCGCAACCCTTGTCCTTAGTTACCAGCACGTAATGGTGGGAACTCTAAGGAGACTGCCGGTGACAAACCGGAGGAAGGTGGGGATGACGTCAAGTCATCATGGCCCTTACGGCCAGGGCTACACACGTGCTACAATGGTCGGTACAAAGGGTTGCCAAGCCGCGAGGTGGAGCTAATCCCATAAAACCGATCGTAGTCCGGATCGCAGTCTGCAACTCGACTGCGTGAAGTCGGAATCGCTAGTAATCGTGAATCAGAATGTCACGGTGAATACGTTCCCGGGCCTTGTACACACCGCCCGTCACACCATGGGAGTGGGTTGCACCAGAAGTAGCTAGTCTAACCCTCGGGAGGACGGTTACCACGGTGTGATTCATGACTGGGGTGAAGTCGTAACAAGGTAGCCGTAGGGGAACCTGCGGCTGGATCACCTCCTTAATCGAAGACTTCAGCTTCTTCATAAGTTCCCACACGAATTGCTTGATTCATTGAAAAAGACGATTGGGTCTGTAGCTCAGTTGGTTAGAGCGCACCCCTGATAAGGGTGAGGTCGGCAGTTCGAATCTGCCCAGACCCACCAATTGTTGTGGGGTTTGGCCTTGTACGAATATGGGGCCATAGCTCAGCTGGGAGAGCGCCTGCCTTGCACGCAGGAGGTCAGCGGTTCGATCCCGCTTGGCTCCACCATATACAGCATCGTAAGAGTTCAGAAATGAACGTTCCTGCTAGCAGCAGATGAATGTTGATTTCTGGTCTTTGACCAGTAAGAAAATCGTTCTTTAAAAATTTGGGTATGTGATAGAAGTGACTGATTAATTACTTTCACTGGTAATTAATTTGGTCAAGGTAAAATTTGTAGTTCTCAATTGCAAATTTTCGGCGAATGTCGTCTTCACGTTAGAGACAATAACCAGATTGCTTGGGGTTATATGGTCAAGTGAAGAAGCGCATACGGTGGATGCCTTGGCAGTCAGAGGCGATGAAAGACGTTGTAGCCTGCGATAAGCTCCGGGGAGTCGGCAAACAGACTTTGATCCGGAGATCTCTGAATGGGGGAACCCAGCCAGCATAAGCTGGTTATCACACACTGAATACATAGGTGTGTGAGGCGAACCAGGGGAACTGAAACATCTAAGTACCCTGAGGAATAGAAATCAACCGAGATTCCCTTAGTAGTGGCGAGCGAACGGGGACTAGCCCTTAAGTTGATTTGAGAATAGTGGAAGGCTCTGGAAAGTGCCGCCGTAGTGGGTGATAGCCCCGTACACGAAATTCTCTTATCAATGAAATCGAGTAGGACGGAGCACGAGAAACTTTGTCTGAATATGGGGGGACCATCCTCCAAGGCTAAATACTACTGACTGACCGATAGTGAACTAGTACCGTGAGGGAAAGGCGAAAAGAACCCCGGAGAGGGGAGTGAAATAGATCCTGAAACCGTATGCGTACAAGCAGTGGGAGCCCACTTTGTTGGGTGACTGCGTACCTTTTGTATAATGGGTCAGCGACTTATATTCAGTGGCGAGCTTAACCGAATAGGGGAGGCGTAGCGAAAGCGAGTCTTAATAGGGCGACAGTCGCTGGGTATAGACCCGAAACCGGGCGATCTATCCATGGGCAGGTTGAAGGTTGGGTAACACTAACTGGAGGACCGAACCGACTACCGTTGAAAAGTTAGCGGATGACCTGTGGATCGGAGTGAAAGGCTAATCAAGCTCGGAGATAGCTGGTTCTCCTCGAAAGCTATTTAGGTAGCGCCTCGTGTATCACTGTTGGGGGTAGAGCACTGTTTCGGCTAGGGGGTCATCCCGACTTACCAAACCGATGCAAACTCCGAATACCAACAAGTGTCAGCACGGGAGACACACGGCGGGTGCTAACGTCCGTCGTGAAAAGGGAAACAACCCAGACCGTCAGCTAAGGTCCCAAAGTTATGGTTAAGTGGGAAACGATGTGGGAAGGCTTAGACAGCTAGGAAGTTGGCTTAGAAGCAGCCATCTTTTAAAGAAAGCGTAATAGCTCACTAGTCGAGTCGGCCTGCGCGGAAGATGTAACGGGGCTCAAACCATACACCGAAGCTACGGGTTCATCTTAGGATGAGCGGTAGAGGAGCGTTCTGTAAGCCTGTGAAGGTGAGTTGAGAAGCTTGCTGGAGGTATCAGAAGTGCGAATGCTGACATGAGTAACGACAATGGGAGTGAAAAACTCCCACGCCGAAAGACCAAGGTTTCCTGCGCAACGTTAATCGACGCAGGGTGAGTCGGCCCCTAAGGTGAGGCAGAAATGCGTAATCGATGGGAAACGGGTTAATATTCCCGTACTTCTAATTACTGCGATGGAGGGACGGAGAAGGCTAGGCCAGCACGGCGTTGGTTGTCCGTGTTTAAGGTGGTAGGCTGATTTCTTAGGTAAATCCGGGAAATCAAGGCCGAGAACTGATGACGAGTTATCTTTTAGATGACGAAGTGGTTGATGCCATGCTTCCAGGAAAAGCTTCTAAGCTTCAGGTAATTAGGAACCGTACCCCAAACCGACACAGGTGGTTAGGTAGAGAATACCAAGGCGCTTGAGAGAACTCGGGTGAAGGAACTAGGCAAAATGGCACCGTAACTTCGGGAGAAGGTGCGCCGGTGAGGGTGAAGCATTTACTGCGTAAGCCCATGCCGGTCGAAGATACCAGGCCGCTGCGACTGTTTATTAAAAACACAGCACTCTGCAAACACGAAAGTGGACGTATAGGGTGTGACGCCTGCCCGGTGCCGGAAGGTTAATTGATGGGGTTAGCTAACGCGAAGCTCTTGATCGAAGCCCCGGTAAACGGCGGCCGTAACTATAACGGTCCTAAGGTAGCGAAATTCCTTGTCGGGTAAGTTCCGACCTGCACGAATGGCGTAACGATGGCGGCGCTGTCTCCACCCGAGACTCAGTGAAATTGAAATCGCTGTGAAGATGCAGTGTATCCGCGGCTAGACGGAAAGACCCCGTGAACCTTTACTATAGCTTTGCACTGGACTTTGAGTTTGCTTGTGTAGGATAGGTGGGAGGCTTTGAAGCGTGGACGCCAGTTCGCGTGGAGCCAACCTTGAAATACCACCCTGGCAACCTTGAGGTTCTAACTCTGGTCCGTTATCCGGATCGAGGACAGTGTATGGTGGGTAGTTTGACTGGGGCGGTCTCCTCCTAAAGAGTAACGGAGGAGTACGAAGGTGCGCTCAGACCGGTCGGAAATCGGTCGTAGAGTATAAAGGCAAAAGCGCGCTTGACTGCGAGACAGACACGTCGAGCAGGTACGAAAGTAGGTCTTAGTGATCCGGTGGTTCTGTATGGAAGGGCCATCGCTCAACGGATAAAAGGTACTCCGGGGATAACAGGCTGATACCGCCCAAGAGTTCATATCGACGGCGGTGTTTGGCACCTCGATGTCGGCTCATCACATCCTGGGGCTGAAGCCGGTCCCAAGGGTATGGCTGTTCGCCATTTAAAGTGGTACGCGAGCTGGGTTTAGAACGTCGTGAGACAGTTCGGTCCCTATCTGCCGTGGACGTTTGAGATTTGAAAGGGGCTGCTCCTAGTACGAGAGGACCGGAGTGGACGAACCTCTGGTGTTCCGGTTGTCACGCCAGTGGCATTGCCGGGTAGCTATGTTCGGAAAAGATAACCGCTGAAAGCATCTAAGCGGGAAACTTGCCTTGAGATGAGATCTCACTGGAACCTTGAGTTCCCTAAAGGGCCGTCGAAGACTACGACGTTGATAGGTTGGGTGTGTAAGCGCTGTGAGGCGTTGAGCTAACCAATACTAATTGCCCGTGAGGCTTGACCATATAACACCCAAACAATTTGATGTTTGTGTGTCTCTATGAAGACTGCAACAGCCGAAAATTTGCACAACTACAAACCACATCACATACCCAATTCGAGGTAGCGAGCCGCGCAAGCAGCACGACATCTCAGCTGAATCGCTTGACGACCATAGAGCATTGGAACCACCTGATCCCATCCCGAACTCAGTAGTGAAACGATGCATCGCCGATGGTAGTGTGGGGTCTCCCCATGTGAGAGTAGGTCATCGTCAAGCACCTACACCAAAACCCCCGATCAGGAAACTGGTCGGGGGTTTTACTATTAGTACAGGCATGAAGTTTTGAGCGATCAAAACCATTACCTAGAAGATGTAATGCAAGTCGTTGACTAGAAAGAGAAATTCTTCGAAAAACAACTTGACGTAAGATGAAGCTGCTGTAGAATTCGCGCCTCGGTTGAGACGAAAGACTTAACCACCGCTCTTTAACAACTGAATCAAGCAATTCGTGTGGGTGCTTGTGAGGTAAGACTGCTAGTCGCAAGATTATCAGCATCACAAGTTACTCCGCGAGAAATCAAAGATGTAACCAACGATTGCTGAGCTAAGTTTAGGGTTTTCTCAAAACCCAAGCAGTATTGAACTGAAGAGTTTGATCATGGCTCAGATTGAACGCTGGCGGCAGGCCTAACACATGCAAGTCGAGCGGTAGAGAGAAGCTTGCTTCTCTTGAGAGCGGCGGACGGGTGAGTAATGCCTAGGAATCTGCCTAGTGGTGGGGGATAACGTTCGGAAACGGACGCTAATACCGCATACGTCCTACGGGAGAAAGCGGGGGACCTTCGGGCCTCGCGCCATTAGATGAGCCTAGGTCGGATTAGCTAGTTGGTGAGGTAATGGCTCACCAAGGCTACGATCCGTAACTGGTCTGAGAGGATGATCAGTCACACTGGAACTGAGACACGGTCCAGACTCCTACGGGAGGCAGC
>NZ_JAYEET010000064.1:0-2114 GCF_034653255.1 Pseudomonas spirodelae
SSCGTCCACGGGGCGGGCTTTTTTGTGGTGCGCCAGGCATGGCGCGTAGCGCCGTGACTGGCGCTGTCGGGTTCACTGTGGTGGTGAGCCTGGCGACTTGGAGGTGAAAGTCCTCTACACACCCGGCAAGGGGAAGTGTTAGCTGAAGGCAAGGGTGTCGCGGGCGACTGCGAATCTGAAGGAAGCCCGAGGCAAAATGCTGGCCTGACGAACAGGAAGCGGATGAGGCGGCGCAGCGGGGTGAGGTGGCCATAATCGCCAAAGCCCGATACTTGCACGGAACGCTGCGACGTAGATCCGACAGGCATAAGCAGGAAGGTCGCGCGAATTACCCTGGGAGATCTGTACGCTTGCCATTGTGCTACCGATTGTCGAGAGGCGACGGGATGGGCGTGCAGAAGTCAGCCGAGGCCGTAGTAAGTGGCGGTCAACCACGCCATCAAGGGCCGAACAGGTCATGCCGCCAGTAGGCGTCAGCGTCTCGTCGATAACCGAAATGCAGAAATTTCTCCAAGAGAAGACTGTCACCCCGAGTCCCGGCCAGAGGCCTAGGATGACGCCTGACAGCGCAGAGGTATCGGCGGCGTCGGTGACGTGGATGAACGCGGAGCCGGACACGCTGATGGAGCGGGTGCTTGCACCGGCGAATCTCAAGCGTGCGTATCAGCGCGTGGTCAGCAACAAGGGGGCGCCGGGTGCCGATGGCATGACGGTCGCCGACTTGGCAGGCTACGTGAAACAGTATTGGCCCATCCTGAAGGTCAGGCTGCTGGCAGGTGAATACCATCCCCAGGCAGTGCGGGCGGTCGAAATTCCCAAACCGCAGGGCGGTATGCGGCAACTGGGCATTCCCAGTGTCGTGGATCGCCTGATCCAGCAAGCCCTGCTGCAACAGCTCACGCCGATCTTCGATCCGCTGTTCTCGGACTATAGCTACGGCTTCCGTCCGGGCAGAAGCGCTCACCAGGCTGTCGAGATGGCCCGCACCCATGTGGCGGCGGGTCATAGGTGTTGCGTGGAACTCGATCTGGAGAAGTTCTTTGATCGGGTCAACCACGACATCCTGATGTTCTGTGTTGAGCGCCATGTCGAAGACAAACAGGTGCTCAGACTCATCCGCCGTTACCTCGAAGCGGGCGTCATGTCGGGCGGGGTTGTCAGCCATCGGCAGGAGGGGGCGCCGCAAGGCGGCCCGCTTTCGCCGCTGCTGTCGAACATCCTGCTCGATGAACTCGACCGTGAGTTGGAGCGGCGAGGCCATCGCTTCGTGCGCTATGCCGATGACGCGAACATTTATGTCCGTAGTCCGCGTGCTGGCGAACGAGTGCTGGCCAGTGTCGAGCGGTTCCTGAATCACCGTCTGAAACTGAGACTGAATCGGGACAAGAGTCGCGTGGCTGGGTCGTGGAAATGCGACTACCTGGGGTATGGGATGAGTTGGCACTCGCAGCCTAGACTGCGAGTGGCAACCATGAGCCTGCGCCGTGTGCGCGACCGTCTCAGGGAACTGCTGCGAGGGGTGCGGGGCCACAAGATGGCGAATGTCATCGAGCGGGTAAACCCGGTGCTGCGAGGCTGGGCAGGCTACTTCAAGCTCAGCCAGAGCAAGCGTCCACTGGAAGAGCTGGATGGCTGGGTCAGGCACAAACTTCGCTGTGTCATCTGGCGGCAATGGAAGCAGCCCTCTACGAGGGCGCGCAACCTGATGCGCCTGGGATTGAGCGAGGAGCGTGCCTGCAAGTCGGCCTTCAATGGCCGAGGCCCGTGGTGGAACTCAGGAGCGCCGCATATGAATCAGGCGCTGCCGAAGAAGCTATGGGACAGACTTGGACTGGTCTCGATACTGGATACGATCAATCGGCTTAACCGCATGGCCTGAACCGCCGTGTACGGAACCGTACGCACGGTGGTGTGGGAGGACGGCGGCCGTGAGGCCGCCTCCTACCCGATCCTGAAATCCAGCAAATAAGGGGCTGTCAGCGCGCGCAGCGTCCACGAGCATCGACTCAATGCCACGCCCAGCTGTATTCCAAATTGTCTTCCGAGCGCGCAGCTGCTAATTTTTGGAATACAGAATCTCTTCCGGGGATACCAATGGGCGCCAAAGCTACCAC
>NZ_JAYEET010000065.1:0-1910 GCF_034653255.1 Pseudomonas spirodelae
CACCGACGACTACCTCAACGAAGGCAGCGAGCCGCTGGTCGCCACCATCAGCGGCGTCACCGACACCGACGCGACCTTCGAGGCCGTCGCCATCGGCAACAACAATACCGCCAACAGCGCCATCACCGATGACGCCGGCCCAGGCTCACCGACGCCTCCAGGCACCCCAGGCGCTGAAGACACTGTCTATGCCGTGATCAGCGTCGACGCCAACACCGTCGCCGAAGGCGGCAAGCTGACTTACACCGTAACCCTGCAAGACACCAATGGCGTGGCCGTCACCGTGCCTGCGGGCAAGTCCGTCAATGTCGCCCTGGACTGGACCGGTACGGCTGCAGGCGGTACTGATACCAGCGCACTGCCAACCAGCGTCACCATCACCAACGGCAGCAGCGCTACCTTTGATATCAGCGCCACCGACGACTACCTCAACGAAGGCAGCGAGCCGCTGGTCGCCACCATCAGCGGCGTCACCGACACCGACGCGACCTTCGAGGCCGTCGCCATCGGCAACAACAATACCGCCAACAGCGCCATCACCGATGACGCCGGCCCAGGCTCACCGACGCCTCCAGGCACCCCAGGCGCTGAAGACACTGTCTATGCCGTGATCAGCGTCGACGCCAACACCGTCGCCGAAGGCGGCAAGCTGACTTACACCGTAACCCTGCAAGACACCAATGGCGTGGCCGTCACCGTGCCTGCGGGCAAGTCCGTCAATGTCGCCCTGGACTGGACCGGTACGGCTGCAGGCGGTACTGATACCAGCGCACTGCCAACCAGCGTCACCATCACCAACGGCAGCAGCGCTACCTTTGATATCAGCGCCACCGACGACTACCTCAACGAAGGCAGCGAGCCGCTGGTCGCCACCATCAGCGGCGTCACCGACACCGACGCGACCTTCGAGGCCGTCGCCATCGGCAACAACAATACCGCCAACAGCGCCATCACCGATGACGCCGGCCCTGGGTCAGCGACGGCTGGAGGCAAGTCAGTCGCTGAAGACACTGTCTATGCCGTGATCAGCGTCGACGCCAACACCGTCGCCGAAGGCGGCAAGCTGACTTACACCGTAACCCTGCAAGACACCAATGGCGTGGCCGTCACCGTGCCTGCGGGCAAGTCCGTCAATGTCGCCCTGGACTGGACCGGTACGGCTGCAGGCGGTACTGATACCAGCGCACTGCCAACCAGCGTCACCATCACCAACTGCAGCAGCGCTACCTTTGATATCAGCGCCACCGACGACTACCTCAACGAAGGCAGCGAGCCGCTGGTCGCCACCATCAGCGGCGTCACCGACACCGACGCGACCTTCGAGGCCGGCGCCTGCGGCAACAGCAATACCGCCAGCAGCGCCTTCACCGATGACGCCGGCCCAGGCTCACCGACGCCTCCAGGCACCCCAGGCGCTGAAGACACTGTCTATGCCGTGATCAGCGTCGACGCCAACACCGTCGCCGAAGGCGGCAAGCTGACTTACACCGTAACCCTGCAAGACACCAATGGCGTGGCCGTCACCGTGCCTGCGGGCAAGTCCGTCAATGTCGCCCTGGACTGGACCTGTCGCKGATACACATCTCCGGCTGCCGACGAAGTACACGGTGTAGTGCGCGGAGGGCGCGGTAGCAGGGATAGCTGTGGGTGGGGGGGGGGGGTGGGGGGGGTCGTGGTGGGGGGGGGGGGGGTGGGGGGGGGGGGGGGGGGGGGGCGGGGGGGGGGGGGGGGGGGGGTGTAGTGGTAGGGCGGGGGGGGGGGGGTAGGGTGGGGGGGGGTCGGGGGGGTGGGGGTGCCGGTGGGGGGGGGGGGGGGGGGGGGGGGGGGGGGGGGGGGGGGGGGGSGGGGGGGGGGGGGGGGCGGGGGGGGGGGGGKGGGGGGGGGGGGGCGGGGGGCGGGGSGGGGGGGGG
>NZ_JAYEET010000066.1:0-2723 GCF_034653255.1 Pseudomonas spirodelae
GATCCGCMTTGGTGGTGGCTGGGTGTTGGCGCTGATGGAAAATTGACCCACCCTGCCGATTGAAATTTGACCCAGGGCGGATTGCTGATTTTGTTACCAGCAACTGTGGATAAGTCTACCAGCGCAGCTGCTGTTGCCCCCACTCCTTCGCTAGCCCAGTTCAGTTGTTTAAGACCTGCCACACGCAGCCATGTAGCAGGCCGTCGTCGCCATGAAATCAGAACGGCTCATCGTCCTCCGGTTCTTGGCCGCCCTTACGCTTTCGCTCCCGTGATTTGATCTTGGCCTGGGCCGCCAAGCTACTGTGTTGCAGGCGATAGGACTCGTTACCGGTTTCGACGATGTGGCAGTGGTGGGTCAGCCGATCCAGCAGGGCGGTGGTCATCTTGGCGTCGCCGAACACGCTCGACCATTCGGCGAAGCTCAGGTTGGTGGTGATCACCACGCTGGTGTGTTCGTACAGCTTGGACAGCAGGTGAAACAGCAACGCACCGCCAGCCTGGCTGAACGGCAGATAACCCAGTTCGTCGAGGATGACCAGATCCATGCGCAGCAGTGCCTGGGCGATCCGCCCGGCTTTGCCGTCGTGTTTTTCGCGCTCCAGCAGATTGACCAGATCGACCGTGGAGTAGAAGCGCACGCGCTTACCGTGCCGGGTGATGCCGGACACGGCCAGCGCGGTGGCTAGGTGGGTTTTACCGGTGCCTGGGCCGCCGATCAGCACCACGTTCTGCGCGGTGTCGGTAAAGCTCAGATTGGCCAGCTCGCTGATCAAGCGAGCGTCGGCGCTGGAGGCGCTGAAGTCGAAGCCGGCCAGATCGCGGTGCATCGGCAGCTTGGCCATGTTCATCTGGTGGCTCACCGAGCGCATGGCACGATCCGTGTGCTCCTGTTCCAGTAGGTGTTCAAGCAACCACTTGGACGAGGCTGTGTTCGACTCACCCTGTGCAGTTAACTCCGCCCAGGCCGTGGCCATGCCGTGCAGGCGCAGCTCCTTGAGTTCCGCCATCAAATCACGCATGACCGACCTCCTCGGCCTGGCCACGCAGGCGGTCGTAGCGCGCCGTGTTAGCGACGGGGGCTTCCTTGAGCGACAAGTGGGTTTCGACGCTGGGTGGTGGTTCGGATGCTGTCAGCCGTGCCACGACATTGAGGATGTGTTCGGCGCTCAGGCTGCCGCTTTCCAGTACCAGCTCAACAGCCACCAGCACCGCATCGAGCCCGGCGACCGGTACGGCAGCCAGAACTTGCGCCATGATCCGGTCACCGCCGGCATGACGCCCCAGACCGTGCTTAAGCTGACGCAGCGGCGCCGGCAGATCAGCAAAGGGCGCGCCGTTGCGCAGCGCACCGGGCTTGCGTTCGATCAGCGGGAGGTAGTGCTGCCAGTCATAGCTGACCTGGTCGCGATCCAGCAAGCGGACATGGCTGGCGATCAGCGCGTCGTCAGCCACCACCTCGATTCGCGTCGGATACAAACGGCTGCTGACCCACTTACCCGCGTACTCACACGGCACCGAGTAGCGGTTGCGCCCGACGCTGACCAGGCAGGTGCTGGAGACCCGCGCAGGCCGCTCGACGTAACCGTCGAATGGCGCTGGCACAGGCATCAGTTCAGCGCGCTCCAACTCCAGCACTTCGGCCACACTCAGCCCGCTGTATTGAGGGTGCGTCAGCTCGCTCCAAAGCGCGCGGCAGCGCTGGCCCAGCCAGGCATTGAGTTCCTCGAAGGAGTGAAACTGACAGTCCTGGGCGTCTAGCCAGATACGCCTGCGGCTGTCTTGCACGTTCTTTTCAACGATGCCCTTTTCCCAACCAGCGGCGACGTTGCAGAAGTCCGGATCGAACAGGTAATGCGCGCACATCACCGCAAAGCGCGCATTCACCGCCCGGCCTTTGCCCTTATTGACCTTGTCGACGGCGGTCTTCATGTTGTCGTAGATGCCCCGGCGCGGCACGCCGCCCAAGGAGCCGAACGAGCGTGTATGGGCGTCAAATAACATCTCATGGCCCTGGCTCGGATACGCCACAAGCCAGAACGCACGGCTGGCACACAGCTTCAGATGTGCCACCTGCATACGCCGGTAAATGCCGCCGACCAGCAAGCCTTCCTCGCTCCAGTCAAACTGAAACGCCTCGCCAAGAGCAAAGGTCAGCGGCACAAAGGCCTGCGACGCCTTGCCCTGTCCCCCTCGCCAGGCACGGATAAACGCGGTGAGCTGGCTGTAGCTGTAGCCACCGTCATAACCTTCGGCTTTGATTTGCGCCAACAGCGCCTTGGCACTGCGCCGCTGTTGCTTGGGCCGCAGCGAATCGGCTTTTAGCGCCTGCTCCAGCGTGGCGTGAAAAGGGCTGAGTTTGTTGAAGATCGCGCGGCGTTGGTAGACCGGCGGCTTGGCCTCAGGTGCTCTGACCCACTTGCGAATCGTGTTGCGCGCCAACCCGGTGCGCTTGGCTATCTCATGCAGCGACAGCTTGTCGCGGAAATACATCCGGCGAATTTTGCCCATCATTTCCATACTGATCACCCTGTGTTCTCCTGCTCAATAATTGAGCAGAAGCAGTTGAACACCTGGGTCAGTTTTCAGTCGGCAGAACAGCCTCTACTGGGTCAGTTTTCGGTCAGCGGCAACACGCAGGCGCACTGGGTGTTCTCCGGCTCGTGACGAATCACGGTACGCGGAAATTGCGGCGGCAGCGCTGTGCGCTTGGGCTGTTGGCGT
>NZ_JAYEET010000067.1:0-4792 GCF_034653255.1 Pseudomonas spirodelae
ATCAGCGATTTKTCCCAACTTATCATCACGACTTAGGGAAATTCTGAAGAAGACTTCCTGATTTTGGCAAAATACCCGGATTCCACCCGCTGAGTTTTCCGATGAAGCAGATGACCTTCGCCGACGCCGAGTACGCCAGCAAGCGCAAGCAGACCCGCAAAGAATTATTCCTGATCGAAATGGATCGGGTGGTTCCGTGGAAGGGGTTGATTGCCTTGATCGAACCCCATTACCCCAAGGGTGATGGTGGTCGTCCGGCCTATCCGCTGATGGCGATGCTGCGAGTGCATCTGATGCAGAACTGGTTCGGTTACAGCGATCCGGCGATGGAAGAGGCGCTGTACGAAACCACCATCCTGCGCCAGTTTGCTGGGCTGAGCCTGGAGCGCATCCCTGATGAAACCACTATCCTCAACTTCCGTCGCTTGCTGGAGAAACACGAGCTGGCCGCGGGCATCCTGGCCGTGATTAATGGCTACCTGGGCGACCGAGGGTTGTCGCTGCGCCAAGGCACGATTGTCGATGCCACGCTGATCAATGCGCCGAGTTCGACCAAGAACAAGGACGGTAAGCGCGACCCGGAGATGCATCAGACCAAAAAAGGCCAGCAGTACTACTTCGGTATGAAGGCCCATATCGGCGTGGACGTCGAGTCCGGCCTGGTGCACAGCGTGGTGGGCACGGCGGCCAACGTGGCGGATATCACCCAAGTCGACAAGCTGTTGCACGGTGAGGAAAACATGGTGGGAGCCGATGCGGGCTATACCGGTGTCGAAAAGCGTCCGGAGCATGATGGCCGGAAGGTTATTTGGCAGGTGGCGGCACGCCGCAGCACCTACAAGAAACTGGGCAAGCGCAGCGCTCTATACAAAGCCAAGCGCAAAATCGAGAAGGCCAAGGCGCAGGTTCGGGCCAAGGTCGAACACCCATTCAGAGTGATCAAGCGCCAGTTCGGTTATGTGAAGACGCGGTTCCGTGGCCTGGCGAAGAACACGGCGCAACTGGTGACACTGTTCGCGCTGTCGAATCTGTGGATGGCGCGCAGACATTTACTGACGAATGCGGGAGAGGTGCGCCTGTAATGCGGGGAATGGCTGCCGCGAGGTGCTTGCGGCGGCTAAAAACACAGAAATAAGCGGGTGATCTGATCGCTTTTGATCGATTTGCCGCTTTCAAAATCGGCGGAGGCTGAAGTTAGCCAGAAATACATGACTACTTCAGACCATCCCTAACGTCACCGCAATTGCGGAAAACAGATCCGCAATTGCGGTGACCTAGGGATGGTCTGAAGTAGTCATGTATTTCTGGCTAACTTCAGCCTCCGCCGATTTTGAAAGCGGCAAATCGATCAAAAGCGATCAGATCACCCGCTTATTTCTGTGTTTTTAGCCGCCGCAAGCACCTCGCGGCAGCCATTCCCCGCATTACAGGCGCACCTCTCCCGCATTCGTCAGTAAATGTCTGCGCGCCATCCACAGATTCGACAGCGCGAACAGTGTCACCAGTTGCGCCGTGTTCTTCGCCAGGCCACGGAACCGCGTCTTCACATAACCGAACTGGCGCTTGATCACTCTGAATGGGTGTTCGACCTTGGCCCGAACCTGCGCCTTGGCCTTCTCGATTTTGCGCTTGGCTTTGTATAGAGCGCTGCGCTTGCCCAGTTTCTTGTAGGTGCTGCGGCGTGCCGCCACCTGCCAAATAACCTTCCGGCCATCATGCTCCGGACGCTTTTCGACACCGGTATAGCCCGCATCGGCTCCCACCATGTTTTCCTCACCGTGCAACAGCTTGTCGACTTGGGTGATATCCGCCACGTTGGCCGCCGTGCCCACCACGCTGTGCACCAGGCCGGACTCGACGTCCACGCCGATATGGGCCTTCATACCGAAGTAGTACTGCTGGCCTTTTTTGGTCTGATGCATCTCCGGGTCGCGCTTACCGTCCTTGTTCTTGGTCGAACTCGGCGCATTGATCAGCGTGGCATCGACAATCGTGCCTTGGCGCAGCGACAACCCTCGGTCGCCCAGGTAGCCATTAATCACGGCCAGGATGCCCGCGGCCAGCTCGTGTTTCTCCAGCAAGCGACGGAAGTTGAGGATAGTGGTTTCATCAGGGATGCGCTCCAGGCTCAGCCCAGCAAACTGGCGCAGGATGGTGGTTTCGTACAGCGCCTCTTCCATCGCCGGATCGCTGTAACTGTTGGCGCTGATGGAAAATTGACCCACCCTGCCGATTGAAATTTGACCCAGGGCGGATTGCTGATTTTGTTACCAGCAACTGTGGATAAGTCTACCAGCGCAGCTGCTGTTGCCCCCACTCCTTCGCTAGCCCAGTTCAGTTGTTTAAGACCTGCCACACGCAGCCATGTAGCAGGCCGTCGTCGCCATGAAATCAGAACGGCTCATCGTCCTCCGGTTCTTGGCCGCCCTTACGCTTTCGCTCCCGTGATTTGATCTTGGCCTGGGCCGCCAAGCTACTGTGTTGCAGGCGATAGGACTCGTTACCGGTTTCGACGATGTGGCAGTGGTGGGTCAGCCGATCCAGCAGGGCGGTGGTCATCTTGGCGTCGCCGAACACGCTCGACCATTCGGCGAAGCTCAGGTTGGTGGTGATCACCACGCTGGTGTGTTCGTACAGCTTGGACAGCAGGTGAAACAGCAACGCACCGCCAGCCTGGCTGAACGGCAGATAACCCAGTTCGTCGAGGATGACCAGATCCATGCGCAGCAGTGCCTGGGCGATCCGCCCGGCTTTGCCGTCGTGTTTTTCGCGCTCCAGCCGATTGACCCGAGCGACCGGGGGGGCGAAGCGCGCGCGCTTACCGGGCCGGGTGCTGCCGGACACGGCCAGCGCGGTGGCTAGGTGGGTTTTACCGGTGCCTGGCCCACCGATCAGCACCACGTTCTGCGCGGTGTCGGTAAAGGCCAGGCTGGCCAGCTCGCTGATCAGGCGTGCGTCGGCGCTAGAGGCGTTGAAATCGAAGCTGGCCAGATCGCGGTGCATCGGCAGCTTGGCCATGTTCATCTGGTGGCTCACCGAGCGCATGGCGCGATCTGTGTGCTCTTGTTCCAGCAGGTGTTCGAGCAGCCACTTGGACGAGGCTGTGTTCGACTCACCCTGTGCAGTTAACTCCGCCCAGGCCGTGGCCATGCCGTGCCGGCGCAGCCCCTTGCGTTCCGCCATCACATCACGCATGACCGACCTCCTCGGCCTGGCCACGCAGGCGGTCGTAGCGCGCCGTGTTAGCGACGGGGGCTTCCTTGAGCGACAAGTGGGTTTCGACGCTGGGTGGTGGTTCGGATGCTGTCAGCCGTGCCACGACATTGAGGATGTGTTCGGCGCTCAGGCTGCCGCTCTCCAGTACCAGCTCAACGGCTACCAGCACGGCATCGAGTCCGGCGACCGGTACGGCAGCCAGGACTTGCGCCATGATCCGGTCACCGCCGGCATGACGCCCCAGACCGTGCTTAAGCTGACGCAGCGGCGCTGGCAGATCAGTAAAGGGCGCTCCGTTGCGCAGCGCGCCGGGCTTGCGTTCGATCAGCGGGAGGTAGTGCTGCCAGTCATAGCTGACCTGGTCGCGATCCAGCAAGCGGACATGGCTGGCGATCAGCGCGTCGTCAGCCACCACCTCGATTCGCGTCGGATACAAACGGCTGCTGACCCACTTACCCGCGTACTCACACGGCACCGAGTAACGGTTGCGCCCGACACTGACCAGGCAGGTGCTGGAGACCCGCGCAGGCCGCTCGACGTAACCGTCGAAGGCCGCGGGCATAGGCATCAGTTCGGCGCGCTCCAACTCCAGTACCTCGGCCACACTGAGCCCGCTGTATTGAGGGTGCGTCAGCTCGTTCCAAAGCGCGCGGCAGCGCTGGCCCAGCCAGGCATTGAGTTCCTCGAAGGAGTGAAACTGGCAGTCCTGGGCGTCTAGCCAGATACGCCTGCGGCTGTCTTGCACGTTCTTTTCAACGATGCCCTTTTCCCAACCAGCGGCGACGTTGCAGAAGTCCGGATCGAACAGGTAATGCGCACACATCACCGCAAAGCGCGCATTCACCGCCCGGCCTTTGCCCTTATTGACCTTGTCGACGGCGGTCTTCATGTTGTCGTAGATGCCCCGGCGCGGCACGCCGCCCAAGGAGCCGAACGAGCGTGTATGGGCGTCAAATAACATCTCATGGCCCTGGCTCGGATACGCCACAAGCCAGAACGCACGGCTGGCACACAGCTTCAGATGTGCCACCTGCATACGCCGGTAAATGCCGCCGACCAGCAAGCCTTCCTCGCTCCAGTCAAACTGAAACGCCTCGCCAAGAGCAAAGGTCAGCGGCACAAAGGCCTGCGACGCCTTGCCCTGTCCCCCTCGCCAGGCACGGATAAACGCGGTGAGCTGGCTGTAGCCACCGTCATAACCTTCGGCTTTGATTTGCGCCAACAGCGCCTTGGCACTGCGCCGCTGTTGCTTGGGCCGCAGCGAATCGGCTTTTAGCGCCTGCTCCAGCGTGGCGTGAAAAAGGCTGAGTTTGTTGAAGATCGCGCGGCGTTGGTAGACCGGCGGCTTGGCCTCAGGTGCTCTGACCCACTTGCGAATCGTGTTGCGCGCCAACCCGGTGCGCTTGGCTATCTCATGCAGCGACAGCTTGTCGCGGAAATACATCCGGCGAATTTTGCCCATCATTTCCATACTGATCACCCTGGGTTCTCCTGCTCGGATATTGAGCAGAAGCAGGGGATCACCTGGGTCAGTGTGCAGTCGGCAGAACAGCCGATAGTGGGTCAGTGTTCGGTC
>NZ_JAYEET010000068.1:0-2140 GCF_034653255.1 Pseudomonas spirodelae
CGAGGAMGGCTTGCTGGTCGGCGGCATTTACCGGCGTATGCAGGTGGCACATCTGAAGCTGTGTGCCAGCCGTGCGTTCTGGCTTGTGGCGTATCCGAGCCAGGGCCATGAGATGTTATTTGACGCCCATACACGCTCGTTCGGCTCCTTGGGCGGCGTGCCGCGCCGGGGCATCTACGACAACATTAAGACCGCCGACTACAAGGTCAATAAGGGCAAAGGACTGGCTGTGAATGCGCGCTATGAGGTGATGTGCGCGCATTACCTGTTCGATCCGGACTTCTGCAACGTCGCCGCTGGTTGGGAAAAGGGCATCGTTGAAAAGAACGTGCAAGACAGCCGCAGGCGTATCTGGCTAGACGCCCAGGACTGCCAGTTTCACTCCTTCGAGGAACTCAATGCCTGGCTGGGCCAGCGCTGCCGCGCGCTTTGGAACGAGCTGACGCACCCTCAATACAGCGGGCTCAGTGTGGCCGAGGTACTGGAGTTGGAGCGCGCCGAACTGATGCCTATGCCCGCGGCCTTCGACGGTTACGTCGAGCGGCCTGCGCGGGTCTCCAGCACCTGCCTGGTCAGTGTCGGGCGCAACCGTTACTCGNTNCNNNGTGNNTANGCGNNTAANTGGGTCAGCAGCCGTTTGTATCCGACCCGCATCGAGGTGGTGGCCGATGATGCGCTGATTGCCAGCCATGCGCGCTTGCTGGATCGCGAACAGGTCAGCTACGACTGGCAGCACTACATCCCGCTGATTGAGCGCAAGCCCGGCGCGCTGCGCAACGGAGCGCCCTTTACTGATCTGCCAGCGCCGCTGCGTCAGCTTAAGCACGGTCTGGGGCGTCATGCCGGCGGTGACCGGATCATGGCGCAAGTYCTGGCTGCCGTACCGGTCGCCGGGCTCGATGCGGTGCTGGTGGCTGTTGAGCTGGTACTGGAAAGCGGCAGCCTGAGCGCCGAACACATCCTCAATGTCGTGGCGCGCCTGGTCGCGACCGAACCACCACCCAGCGTCGAAACCCACTTGTCGCTCAAGGAAGCCCCCGTCGCTAACACGGCGCGCTACGACCGCCTGCGTGGCCAGACCGAGGAGATCGGTCATGCGTGATTTGATGGCGGAACTCAAGGAGCTGCGCCTGCACGGCATGGCCACGGCCTGGGCGGAGTTAACTGCACAGGGTGAGTCGAACACAGCCTCGTCCAAGTGGCTGCTCGAACACCTGCTGGAACAAGAGCACACAGATCGCGCCATGCGCTCGGTGAGCCACCAGATGAACATGGCCAAGCTGCCGATGCACCGCGATCTGGCCAGCTTCGATTTCAACGCCTCTAGCGCCGACGCACGCCTGATCAGCGAGCTGGCCAGCCTGGCCTTTACCGACACCGCGCAGAACGTGGTGCTGATCGGTGGGCCAGGCACCGGTAAAACCCACCTAGCCACCGCGCTGGCCGTGTCCGGCATCACCCGGCACGGTAAGCGCGTGCGCTTCTACTCCACGGTCGATCTGGTCAATCTGCTGGAGCGCGAAAAACACGACGGCAAAGCCGGGCGGATCGCCCAGGCACTGCTGCGCATGGATCTGGTCATCCTCGACGAACTGGGTTATCTGCCGTTCAGCCAGGCTGGCGGTGCGTTGCTGTTTCACCTGCTGTCCAAGCTGCGGATTCCACGCTGACTCGGACACCCATTCCACGCACATCCGGACAGTGATTCCACGCTGATCCGGACACTCACTCCACGAGCATCCGGACACCGATTCCACGGCCATCCGGACACTTTTCAGGCAGGCAGCTACGCAGGATTTATTCACTACCATCGACCTCTTTTTCGAAGCGAAGAGGTCGTCGTGGAGCGTTTATCCATGCGTAAAATCCGAGAGGTGTTGCGCCTCAAGTTCGACTGCGGCCTGTCCGTGCGCAAGATCGCCCGCAGCCTGGGTACTGGCCACAGCAGTGCCGGTGATTACCTCTGTCGTTTTGCCGCCAGCGGTCTCAGTTGGCCCTGTTCGTTGTCCGATGCCGAATTGGAGCAGCAACTGTTCCCGCCGGCCCCGGCGGTTGCCAGTGAGAAGCGGCCTTTACCCGATTGGGCATGGGTGCATGCCGAACTGCGCCGCCCCGGGGTGACCCTGGCGCTGCTCTGGCA
>NZ_JAYEET010000069.1:0-1673 GCF_034653255.1 Pseudomonas spirodelae
GCGTTTTGCAAGGTAGTTGTCGCGTCAGCCGTGTTTTTAAGCTGCTATTTTCAGTGCCGGCTGCTCCCTTTCCGGGTTGAGTGTGACGGTGCCGATTGGTTGCCAATTTCGCGTTGCACCTGACCAGCGATGCGGGTGTTTAAAACGGGCTTGCTGATACAGCACATGACGCTTGGCCAGCACCTCTTGATCCTCTCCACGATGGCGCTGCGCCGGGGTCACGAAGCGGATGCGGCTGTGGCGGTGCTCATGGTTGTACCAGCGGATAAAGTCGCGCACCCAGCTGCGTGCTGCGTCCAAATCGGCAAAGCCATCCTGCGGCCATTGCGGGCAGTATTTCAGGGTTCTAAACAGCGATTCTGAGTAGGGATTGTCGTTGCTCACCCGCGGTCGTCCGCGCGAGGGGGTGATGCCCAGATCGTACAACTTGCTCAGCAGTGTCACCGATTTCATCGGCGCGCCGTTGTCCGAGTGCAGCACCAAGGGTTGGCCCACGCAGCGCTCGCCGAGCACGGTACGCTGCATCAGTTCGGCCGCACGCTCGCCGCTTTCTTGCTCGTAAACCTCCCAGCCCACGGCCTTGCGGCTGTAGATGTCCTCGATCAAATACAGGTAGTAATACTGCCCGCGCACCGGCGATTGCAGATAGGTGATGTCCCATGACCAGACCTGGTTACTCTTCGTTGCACTGTGCGTGGTCGGCGCGGCGTGCCTCTGCGGCGCATGGCTGCGGCCGCGTTGGTGCTGCTGATCGGCGGCCTTGAGGACACGGTAAAAGGTGGCCTCTGAGGCCAGGTAACGGCCTTGGTCGGCCAGCCTTGGCACGATCTGGCTCGGCGGCAAGCTGGCGAATGGCGGGCTGTTGCACACCTCCAGAATGGCGCGGCGCTCATCAGGACTCAGGGCGTTGAGCGGCCGTGGACGTAGCGTGGTCGTGCGCTCATCGGCCTGTATAACAGGCATCAGCGCCCAGCGTTGCAGGCTGCGCAGCGACAGGCCAATCTCTGCGCAGGCCACCGCCTTGCGCGCGCCAGAGGCGACGGCATGGTTAAAGCGTTCAACGAGTTGTTGCCGTTCTGGCAGCGAGGTCAAACGTCCTCGCTGTCGTTTCCCCAGAAGGCATTCATCTTTTTTCTCAGTACCAATATGGCGGCGGTTTCCGCCAGCGCCTTGTCCTTGCGCCGCAACTCGCGCTCCAGTTCGGTAATGCGTTTCTTGTCGGCCCGTGCTTGATCTCGCTCTGCCTTGAGCTGCGCTTTGGCGGACATCTGGCCCGTGATGCAGGCTTGGCGCCACGCGCTGATTTGCTCGGGGTACAAGCCCTTGCTGCGGCAGTATTCGCTGAGCTCGATCTCGCTCAAGGCAGCGGCATGTAGCACAGCCGCAAACTTAGCTTCGGCCGGCCAGTCATCGGCGTTGTTCTTGTCTCCGGGCACTACCGCGCCTCCTGCTTTGAGCTTTGTGCGCCAAGCATACAGGGTGGCTTGGGAGATGCCTTCTTGGCGCGACAACTCGGCCACGGACATGTTTTGCGGCGGCAGTAATTTACGGATAAGGGCCGCTTTACGCTCAGGTGAATAGCTCGACATTACAGCTCTCTTTGACGCCCCCGATCTATCGTTTTGATAAATCAGCTCAGGCGACAACTAGCCTGACACCGGGGGGGTCTTGGG